>JBJESC010000100.1:0-4273 GCA_051882615.1 Oscillospiraceae bacterium | reverse complement strand
AATTATTGAGGCGGTTGAGCTGTCGGCTCAGTACCGTTTTGATGAAGCAATTGAAAAAGTGCTTGAGTATATTCAAATTGCAGAGCGGGAAATCGAAAATGCGAAAGAGGCAGCCGAAATATGTGAAGCGCTGTATCGTCAGTCCGCTGAACCGAACGATAAACTGTTCAAGAGGTCACAGGCGGCAAGGGAGCTGGGGCTAACGATTGATACCATTCGCAATTGGGAGATGAACGGATTGCTTACCGTTAAGCGCAAACAGAACGGTTATCGCGTGTATGACTTAAACGATATAAACCGTCTTAAAATAATTCGTTCGCTGAGATGTGCGAATTACTCTTTATCGGCTATTCTGCGAATGCTTAAAAAATATGACGGTACGGGGGAGTGTGGTATTCTTGAAATACTGAACACTCCCGAAAACGATGAGGACATCATTTCCGCCTGCGATAAATTGATGGACTCTCTTGAAAAAGCGATAGAAAACGCCCGCGAGGTAATCGCAATTATCAATGAAATTAAGCTGATGGTGAATTAAAACCCTACACTTGCCCACCAGACTTTTTCTTTGTGCTATAATCGTTGTATATCCGATTAAGATATACGGGACAAGGAGGATAAACGTATGACAGAACCTATTAAAATCCGCGGTCTGAAACAGAATAATCTGAAAAACATTACGCTCGATATTCCCAAGAACAAGATTGTTGTTTTCACGGGTGTTTCGGGTTCGGGAAAATCAAGTATTGTGTTTGACACAATCGCAGCGGAAAGCCAGCGCCAGATGAACGAAACCTACAGCGCGTGGGTAAGAGGCAGACTGCCTAAATACGAGAAACCGAACGTGGAGTGGATAGATAAACTCAATCCCTCGGTTATTATCGACCAGACGCGCCTCGGGGGAAACGCGCGCTCTACGGTGGGAACAATCAGCGATATGTATTCGCTTTTGCGACTGATGTTCTCAAGAATAGGAACGCCGTCTGTCGGTCCTGCGTCATACTTCTCGTTCAATAATCCGAACGGTATGTGTCCTACCTGCGCGGGTATCGGAAAGATAATGGATTTCGATATGAACAATTTGATAGACGCGGACAAGACCTATGACGAGGGCTGTTTTAATCTCCCCGCGTTCGGTCACGGTAATTATTACTGGAAGGTGTACAGACACCCCGAACTTTTCAGAACCGATGTCCCTTGGAAAGACCTCTCCGAGGAGGAACAGAACATTCTCCTCTACGGAAGCAGAACCAAGGGCGGCGAGCGGCTTGATAAGAAGCTGGAGGGCGTTTATAATCAGTTCCGACGTCTTGTTCTTATGAAAGGCGCTGAGGAGCAGACGGACAATACTCTCAAGAAAATAGCCAGATTTCTTTATGAGTGCGAATGTCCCGACTGCAAGGGCAAGCGGCTTAATCAGAGTACGCTTTCGTGCAGAATAAACGGGTATAACATAAACGATATGTGCGAGATGGAGTTCTCGCAGCTTCGTGAAGAGCTTGATAAAATCCACGATGAAAGAGCGACAACGATTATCGAGCAGTTAAAAGCGGCTCTTGACCGTATGATAGACATTGGGTTGCCGTATCTGTTTATGAACAGAGAAAGCTCCACTCTTTCGGGGGGCGAAGCCCAGCGTTTAAAGCTGGTGCGGTATATGGGCAGCTCGCTTTGCGGAATGATTTACATTTTTGACGAGCCGAGCACGGGAATGCACCCAAGAGATGTTCACCGTATGTCCCGCCTGCTGAGAAGCCTGCGCGATAAGGGAAATACCGTTCTTGTGGTAGAGCACGATAAGGATATTATAAGCATTGCGGACGAAGTTATTGATATAGGTCCGTTAGCAGGAAAAAACGGCGGTCAGGTGCTGTTTCAGGGAAGCTATGAAAATCTGCTTATCAGCGGAACAAAGACGGGCAACGCGCTCTCCTCGGAAATAAAGATAAAGGAAAACGTCCGCAAACCCAAGGGATTTCTGCCCGTAAGGGGAGCAAATCTTCATAATCTCAAAAACGTAGACGTTGATATTCCGCTTGGAATAATGACGGTAGTCACGGGCGTTGCGGGAAGCGGCAAATCCTCGCTTATACGGGATGTTTTCGCAAAGCAGTACGAGGAGCAGGTGGTTCTGATAGACCAGAGCGCCGTTACCGCAACGGGTCGTTCTACCGTGTGCACGTTCCTCGGTTTCTTTGACGAGATAAGAAAGGTGTTCGCCGCCGAGAACAATGCCGACAGCGGATTGTTTACCTTTAACGGAAAAGGCGCTTGCCCATACTGCAAGGGTCGGGGCGCTATAACCACCGAGCTTGTGTTTATGGAGCCCGTAACAACCGTCTGTGAGCATTGCGGCGGTACAAGATACAGTGATGAGACGCTGAAATATACGTTCAAGGGCAAGACAATTGTAGATGTCCTGAATATGAGCGTTGAGGACGCTGTGCTGTTCTTTGCGGATAACAAGAAGATTTCCGCAATGCTGGACGCTTTGATGGAGGTAGGACTATCCTACATCTCGTTGGGACAGCCGCTGTCAACCTTTTCGGGAGGAGAACGCCAGAGAGTAAAGCTGGCGCAGAATATCAAGAAAAAGGGCAATATCTATATTCTTGACGAGCCGACGACGGGACTTCACGCTGCGGATATAGAAAAGGTGGTTGATATTCTGGAATCGTTCGTTGACCGCGGAAATACGGTTATTGTCATCGAGCATAACGTTGATGTGATGAAGCTCGCCGACTACATTATCGACGTTGGCCCCGATGGCGGAACGAAAGGCGGAGAGATTGTGTTTACGGGAACTCCGAAAGAAATGTTTGAGAACGGTACAACAATAACCGCAAAGTATCTCAGAAAGTAAGCGATTTAAACAATAACAAACCCCTTCGTCAGAGCGGCTTGCTTTGGCGGAGGGGTTTTCATTGGGAGGCAAATTAAGCGGTGGGGAGAGGGGCTGATTTCCAATCGCGCATAATCTTTCTGAGCTTGAAGAAGTTTATCAGCGAACGAACACCTTCGTCCGCTATTACCGCAAGGAAAACGCCGACAATTCCGAGGTTGAACGCATAGACAAACAGACACGCACAGCCGATTACAAAGAAGGTTCCGAATATCTGCGTACAGAACATCCAGCGGGTGTTTCCCGTGCCTCTTATTCCGCTTCCGATTATGATGTTTGCCGATTTGCAGAACAGATTGACGCAAACAAGCGCAAGATAGAAGCCGCAAGTTGTTATTACGCCTACTTCCTTTGTAAACAACGCGAGTATACTCTCGGGGAACAGCAGACATATTATCAGGAAAAGTGTTGAAACGGTGGCGCAGAGTATGTATGCAAGCTTGCATACTCCCGAAAACTGCTTCTTGTCGCCGCTTCCCTTGGCTTCTCCCCAAAGCGTCAGAGTTCCGTTTCCTATTGCGCTGATGACTACTACCGCAAGGATTTCCACGCTGAATACAATCGAGTAAATACCCGCTGCCGTAACGTCAATTGTGTTCAGAATTCTGATGATAGCGAGGTTTCCTATATTCCAGGCGAGGTCTTCAAGTCCCGCGTTTATTCCGAGCTTAATTGACGATAAGAACGGCATTATGGGGGCTTTCAGGATGCTTTTAAGCGAGGGCTTTGTCTTCAGCGGTTTCTTGATTACTACTGCGAACGAGAACAGACAGCCGCAGAACTCCGCGATAGTTGTTGCGATTGCAGCGCCTTCAATACCGAGTGCGGGGAGACCCAAATGTCCGAAAATCAAGAGATAGTCAAGCAGTATATTCAGCCCCGCACGGATTATTCCGTAGACTACAAGCGGCTTGGTGTAGTTTGAGGTCTGCATTACCACCATAAACGAGCTCTCTATTCCCACAACGAGGAAGGACGGCGCGAAGAACCTTATGTATCCAAGACACATTGACGTTATTTCTTCATCTACGCCCATTAACCGAAGCACGAATTCTCCGCAGAATAGCCAGAAAAGAAATAGCAATATGGGCAGAATGTTGTTCCACTTAATCATCGAAGCGGCGTAGCTTTCAATCTTTTCTTCATCGCACGCGCCAACGCTCTGGCTTATCAGAATAGACGCGCCCATTACTAATGTGAAGCAGAACGACATCGTTGTCCACATCGGAGCGGTGACGTTTCCGAGTGCGCTCATATACAGCATATCAATCTGACCGAGAAATATTCTGTCGATTATCATTTGTATCTGCGAGATAATCTTGCTGAGCATTATAGGAACAGCAATTATCATCAGTTTTTTTAAATATATTG
>JBJESC010000099.1:0-4282 GCA_051882615.1 Oscillospiraceae bacterium | reverse complement strand
TGCCGCCTACCATTTCGGGTACAGGGAGATTGAGCATATCCGCTGTCCGTATATCCGCAAACTCTTTATACATCTGCATTAGTTCGGGAACGTTGTTGAATTTAGCAAAACGCTTTTTTGTGCGGTAGCCGTTGCCAGTTGAACAAACTTAATGCAATATTTGAAAATGATGATAGGGACAACCGATTTTCGACAAATTACCCAATACAAAATGCCCGTAGCAAAAATGCTGCGGGCATTACAAATAATTCTACATAGTGATATTGGGAAGAATTGGTTTCCGTCATTAGGTCAAATGTTATTTCGGCATAACTTTTTTGTTGGTGATAAGACTTCTGTCAGCATAGCCGGAATTGTAATACAAGCCGTGTTCGTCGTAAAAAACATAGTTTTTCCCGCTGGTAGTTTCGCGACAGTCGGTTATTACATACTCGCCGTTTACGTTCTGCACTGTAATATCGTAGAACCAGTAGTTGCTTTCATCATTCAGGTATTCGGCGGTTTTTTCCTCAGGCTCGCCCATTCCCCGCAGTTCGGCAAAATGACCGACTATCCTGTCGTCCTGCACGTCACAGCCGAGATACCACGTTTCAACCACTCCCAGAAGTCCGCCTTCGTGGGGGCTTCCGTAGAGTACGCCGTCAATATCGAACATCTTCACCAGCGAATGGGTACTAATCCAATCGAAAAAATCACCGTAAATGCAGTCGGCAAACATCGCTTTGAACTCCGAATAGCATGACATTTCATCGGAGATTACTTTTGCGCCGATTGACATTTCGTACTCGTTATATATTGCTTCGCCGAATTTATACGCCAATTTTTCGGTATCGTTATTCAGGTAACGGAAAATCAGCGTCTGAAGTCTGTCCGCTTTTTCGAGCAGTATTGCTTCGCAGTCGGCGGATTTATCAATCGGCTCGCATTCTATGCCTTCCGCCGAGTATTTCTTTTCTTCTTCCGAAACTTCGATTTTCTCGGTGACAACGGACTCTGCCGCGTATTTGGTTTCTTCTGTAACAACAGGTTCTGCCGTGACTTTAATTTCCGCAGATGAACTTTCCGCGGTTGAATTGGAAGTGATACTTTCCGCCGAATTTGGTTCGGAAGTTTGTTCGGTTTTGTTGCAGCCGGTTGTTAGTACAACAGCTATTAACAGCAATATGCTTGCTATGCGTTTCATTCTGATAATTCCTCCCATATGTGTGTTTAATTATCAACGTTGAATGTTACCATTCTGTATCCTGCCGGATAATTGTCATTCTGGGAGTATCTAAATCCAGAACATGTTGTGCTTAAAGCAATTACACCGGATTTACTTGCTGTGCAAGCACCGTTTCCAGTTCCCGTACTACCTCCGTTTGCAGTATTGTTTCCGTTGTACCACGGGTCAACACCCATTAAATCGCTGAATGATTCAGCCGGCTTTCCATCCTGAGTTCCAGTAACTGTTACCCAGTGTTGAACGCCTGTATTAGTGGTAACCTTGACTGCAACGCTTCTGTTTTGGCTCAATTCAGTGTTTATTGCAGAAAGTAGGTCTGACTGACTGGAAAACCCATACGAATGGAATCCTTGAGCAGCACCATTAACAGTACTATAATTGTGCGCATAACCACCCGATATAGCGTAAACAGAACCATCTACTGTTACAGATGTCATAGCCGCCCCGGTATCATTTGGGGTAACAATCGAACCGGAGTTTATTGAAGCCATTGTCGCCGATGCTGTTCTAGCACACTCGGTGCTTCCATCACCGCTCAAGCCGCTCCAACCGCCTGTTTGACACCAAAATGTTCCCTCTATGTATTCTTTGGCGTTATTATAGCTGTAATAATCGGAAGCACCATTTATTCTCGGTTCTCCGTTTGCCCCAACACTAACTCCCGCCATCTTTGCCGCTCTATTTACCACTACGTTATAATAGGAAACGGTATTTGAAGCAGACGCTGTTTCAATGCTTGGAGCAATAATGCTGCCACTTGTTAATAAGGATTTTGGTGAATACGTTGTTCCGATGTTTGTTTCAGAACTGCGTTCAAAAGAATCGTAAGATTTTGATGATGATATCTCACTCGATTTCTGCTCATTAACATCTGCTTTTACCGCTAATTTTGTATATGCCTTAGTGACATTGCTAGAAAACAGGTTGTTTTCGCTTGCTATAACATTCATATTGATACTCTCCTAAATTACCCAATTGTACTTTCCTGACTGTAAACCGTAATAGTTTCGGTTTTTCCGTTTGAACTAGTTAGCGTGAAAACGGATTTCAGCCGATATGTACCTGACGATAAACCCGATTTGCTGTTGGACATATAAAGAGAACTGATTGATGTTGTCTTTGTCCAACTTGCGCCGGTGACTGCAACCCAGCTTGACCCGCTTTTCTTCTGCAAGGTCTGGGTTGCTGTAATGCTCTTTACGTCATCGCCGGTTGCACGGCTTGTGCAAGTCGCGGTTGTACCGGATATTGACAAATTCGATGTGCAGCTTTCACAAATGATATTCATTACGGATATACCATTGCTATTGTCGGATTTGCCGCTTTCTGCGTATGACGTAACAGACAGCGTAACACTCATTACAGCAGCAATTATTGCCGAAACAAGTTTTCTCTTTGTCAATGTATTCACCTCCTTTATTAAAATTTCTTCTTCATTTTTCCTCCTTAAGCAAATCGTTTGAGGGTAGTGATTTGTTACGACAAAAAAGGATAAAAATATTTATTCGGCACTTTTGACTATATTTTCTGCGTCGGTTTTGGATATATTATACGAAAATGCAATATCAAAAATGTATTCTCCATCGTCCCATACCATATGAAAACTATTATAACCATTTTCCTTGCTGACCGATTCAAAGCCCGGACAACCATTCACGGTTGTTTCAACAAGGTCATACTTTTCGGTATTAAACTCCGAATTGGCATAGTCGTTCTTAACAGCTTGCGAGAATGTTATCGTATTGTTTGTTTCGCTGTTCCAATATATAGCAGTAGCCGTACTGCCGCCAATCTCTCCACCGCCGTCCACATATTCAAAACCTTCGGGGATATTTTGCAAAACATAAATATGTTCAAGGGTCTGTGGGCAGTTTTCCGTATCTCCCATGAATGTGAGCAAAGAATGCTGCGGAGTGGTAACTCCCGAGTAATCCGAAACCCTTAAAACCTTAACTGCCGCAACACAGATTGCTAAAACCGCAAGCAGAATAATTGCCAAAGCAAGTTTGGGACTGATACGTTTCATTGGCTTGTTTGCGGTTTCAACTTTTTTGAAAATCTTCTTCATTGCAATTCGATGCCGCAATGACGGTTTATGTGGCGGAACGCTGTCAAATTCCTCAAATTCTTTTTTGTAGGATTCCATAAGAATATCGTTTAAGATTTTTTCACTCATAATTTAACCTGCTTTCTGCAAATTGTCTGACTGCTTTTCTTGCGAGGAATAACCTTTGTCTTGTGGCTGTTTCGGAAATGCCGAGTTCTTCTGCAATCTCCGAAAAGGAAAATCCGAAAGTGCTGTACAAAGTCAAAACGTCTTTTTGTAGTTTGGGAAGTGTGTTGATAAAGTCAAGTAATTCATTACGGGCAATCTTCCCCAACACGCTGTCCTCAAGAGATATCTGCGTTTCATCGACAAACTCTTCGGATAGTTCCTCTGGAGAAATCTTGCTGTTCTTGCGTATCATGTCAACAGAAACGTTTCTAATAATAATATCGGCTAAGGTATGCTTTTTGTTATCCTCAAGCGGAAAAAATCTTTCGGGATATGTTGCAATTCGGAGAAAAGTTTCCTGAACTGCATCCTCGGCTGATTGTTTGTTGTGCAGTCGTGAGTAGGCTATAGCATAAAGCCGGCTATGAGATTGTGTATAAAAGTCAGACAGTATTTTGCGCTGTTCCTCGCTTTCCAGAACAGCCAAAGCGGCGGAAATCATATAATCACTCCATTCAATTTGCGTTTTTTTGATACCATATTATCACATATTATAACTAAAGTCAAGGGAAATTTATCTCGACTATCGTGTGGATTAGTGACGAATACGCGAAAGCTTACCCTCGTAACAGCGGGACAAATATGCTCACTTTCCCCCTACCATTTTTTGACCTTCAATCAATAAGGCTATACTCAATAGCCATATTGTTAAGCAGAGCTTCACAATATGGCATTTTGCAAGGGATAATGTCCCTTGAACCCTGTTTATTTTTCCTCACTTGCCCCAAAGTCCAAACGAAAAAATCCTTTTGAACCTTGATACTCCTGCCGCAAGTCCCAAG
>JBJESC010000098.1:0-19001 GCA_051882615.1 Oscillospiraceae bacterium | reverse complement strand
GCTCAAGACCAACGAAGCGGTACTTGACAAGCTTAGGCGCGGCAGATACCTCAAGCTGTATGAAGAAGATCAGGACTTGCTGGACGATGTTCTTATCGAAGTCAAGCAGGCTATCGAGATGACCAACATCTACTCCAATATCTTGAACGGTACGATGGATACGTTCGCTTCTATTATTTCTAATAACCTGAATATTATAATGAAGCGAATGACGACCATCACGATTATTATGACCGTTCCTACCATTGTATTCAGCTTTTACGGAATGAACCTCGGTGTGAATTCGGGCGGGCTTCCGCTTGCGAACGTGTGGTTCCCGATTGCACTTAGCGTGGGACTTTCGGCTGTTGTGGGCGTACTGATTACGCTTATTCAGAAATTCAAAAAGTAAATAACTTTCAAAGCAATTAACCCGCCGTGCAAGCCGCTCGGCGGGTTTGTTCTCAGAACGGAGTTTCATCGGGATTGCGGGAGTATCCCACGCAGCCTCGGAGATTTCGGATAAGCTGAACGTCCTCCTCTTCCAGCGTGAAGTCGAACACCTCGGTGTTCTGACGAATACGCTCGGGAGTAACGGATTTGGGCAAAGGAAGCCAGCCATTCTGCAAGCTCCAACGAATGCAAATCTGCGCTATTGACTTTCCGTATTTCTCCGAAAGCGCCTTCATCTCGGGAACATCGAAGATTTTTCCCGTACCCATAGGGCTGTACGCCTCGATTACAATGTCCTTATGACGGCAGTATGCGGTGACAGCCTCCTGAGTTTCACCGGGGCAGAGCTTTATTTGGTTCACCATAGGAGCAATCTCGGCAGTCTTCATCAGCTCGTCAATGTGGTGACACCAAAAATTCGATAAACCGATAGCACGGACTTTTCCTGCCTTGTACAGCTCCTCAAAGGCTCTCCACGTCTCGGCGTTTGCCCTCTGCCAGCAATCGCGGTACTTAATAGGGTTAGGCCAATGGATAAGGAAAAGGTCGAGGTAATCTGTACCGAGTTTTTTGAGCGAAATCTCGAACTCGCGCATGGTTTCGTCATAGCTGTGGAAGTCGTTGCGGAGCTTAGAGGTGATAAACAGTTCCTTACGCGGAATTCCCGTCTGCTTCAGTGCTTCTCCCACGCTTTCCTCGTTATCGTACCCCTGAGCTGTGTCGATATGGCGGTATCCCGCTTCAAGCGCGGAAAGCACAGCCTTCACCGCCACATCTCCGTCAGGCGCCTGCCAGGTTCCGAAGCCGATACAGGGAATTTTTACGCCGTTTATCAACGTGTAGCAATCATTAAGTGAATTCATATTCCTGCCTCCGATTATATATTGAATTTATTATAGCATATTTTTTTGATTATTTCAAGCGTCATTCGTCCGGAGTATCAAATTGGTTTACACTTATTCTTCTTCATCCTAATAGAATTGCCTAAATTCTCTAAAATCGCCGAAATTTGTGCATTTTGACTATTGAAAACGATTTACTTTTATGGTATTATATAGATATGTAACAACTATATTTTATGAAAACTGAAACAGCAGAACATTAAAGGGGGGCACAGAGTGAATATCACAATTAAAGATGTCGCAAAGGCCGCAAATGTATCGGTTGCAACCGTTTCGCGTGTGTTGAATAACAAAAACAATGTTTCCGAGGAAGCTGTGCAGGCAGTAAACCGTGCGGTTGAAGAGCTCGGATACAGCCCGAACTTCCTTGGACGCGACTTGCGTAAGAGCGAAACGAAGCGTATTCTCGCACTGATTGCTTCTACGGAGCGCTCGTTCTATAATGATGTTCTGCGGGGAATGCAGGACGTTGCCTATGCGCACGGATATGATATTCTTATTGCGACTACACGCAACAGTCCCGAACACGAAATACACCTGCTGGGAATGCTGTTTTCAAGGGCAGTTGACGGCGCTATTCTGTTAGCCCCGCGCCTTGACGGAAAGACAATCAGCGATTTGTCCAAGCGCTACAAGCTGGCTATCTGTCTGGAACGCCTTGACGTGAACGACGTTCTGTGCGTTACGATAGATAACGAGCGCGCAGGCTATGACGCAACGAATTATCTTCTCGGTAAAGGTCGCAAGAGGATAGGGCTTATAACTACTGCCGAGCGCTCTCAGTCCTCCGTAGACCGCGAAAACGGCTACAAACGCGCTCTTAAAGACGCAGGAATTGAGCTTAACCCCGAGCTTATCTACTACGGCGATTACGAAGCGGAGACGGGCGTTAAGGGCTGTGAATATCTTATGAACCTCCCTCATAGACCAGACGCTGTTTTCTCAATCTCCGACACGCTTGCAATCGGCGCTATGACTTATGCGGTTCAGCATCAAATCACGGTCGGAAAGGACGTCCTTTTCTTCGGATTTGACAACATCGCTTACTCTCACATGTTCATTCCGAGACTTTCTACGGTTGAACAGCCGTGTTATCTTCAAGGAAAACTCGTTATGGAGAAGTTGATTTCCAACATCAAGTCGGAGGAGGCCGACAGGGGTACATATATGCTTCCCCACAGCTTAATTCTGAGAGAGTCAACAGGCGATTGAGCACCTTGAAATAATAAAAAGTGTGAGACAAAATGCCTCCTACAAGGTCATTAAGTCTCACACATTTTTTGTCAATGGGTCAGCGGAAGATAATTAAATACCTCTTTTTTCCCCTACATATTGTATATCGGTCGAAAATAGAAAATCTTTAGGGCAAAACGTAATTTTTTACGAATTTGCCCTGTTTTTTTATCAGCCAAAAAGCGCCTCGGAAAGCCAGATGTGCGCAGCGTCCAACGCCTCGTACAGACCGATAAACTCACCCTTGCGAGCCTTGTTCATATCTCCTCCTGCATTCGGGAGAAGCTGTACCATAACCTTGTTCGGAACCTCCGAATCAGCCATATTTTTTGTGTCCTTGATAGTCAGCTTTGTTGCGTATGCGTCACCGCCGCAGCCGTAGAAAATAATATTTCCCTGCCGAATAAGCGGAAAGCCTCTGTAATAGAAAAGGTTATTGTCTGCCATAGTATTTTCCTCCGTTTCTTATAGTGCGCCGCATTGGGTAAATCCCTCAGCCGCTTATTATTACGTTTATGCTCCCGACAAGTCGCTGAACATAAACCGCGTTAACCTTAAAAAGGGTTTTGCCATTAAGGTTGAGTACAAATTTTCTGCCGTCGCTGCCTAGATACGATATTTCATCGTACTCTCTTCCGTAAAGCTCGGCATATTTATCGAGATAGGTGTATCTGACGGTAAACTCCGCCGCACCCTCGGTCTGTTCCGTATAGAATTCATCACACGGGGTATTTACAAGGTCATTGAAGAAACGCTTGAACTCGTCCTCATTCACCGCTTTTTCCTGATAAAAAAACTTGTTGCTTTCATTTGTGAAAATGAATTTTCCCTCGGAGGTCGCAATCTCTATACTCTCGCAGGCGTAGATATACGGCGATACGGGAGTTCTCGAAACGACATCTCCCAGTGAGAAGCTCGCCCAGACTGCGCTGCGCTTATCAATCGAGAAGATACCCTCGGCTCCGGAGAATATCGCGTAATACCCGCTTCCGTCGGGGAGCTCACTTCCAAGAGTCAGCGAATGCTCCGCGCCGTCCATCGTGAACGATACGACAGCCGTAGGTTTATCGAAACCGCAGAATCTGAGGTTGTCCTCCGTTTTCTCCGTGAACTCACAGGCACTCATTTCAAGACCGCTGAGCTTTTCATAGAGCCGCTTTCCTTTCACCGAGTCCACACCAAGCGCTACGGGCGAGGTGAACGTATACTTACAGTCGTTCTCCGCCACAAGTCCCTCGGGAGGATTATCATACTCGCTGAGATAGCGGATTTTAACAGGCTCGTCAAAGTCTGCGCGCTCTATCACTATATTATCGGCTGTGCCGTCCGTTGAGGTCAGCACCAGCTCTGCGAATACCCTCGCGTCATCAAACGCTCCCGCAACCATATAATAGTCAACCAGGAACACATAGTCATTGGCTAAGCAGTAAACCAGATTTTCGGCAGCAGGATTTCGTATGCCGAGGCTGAGCACAATATCCTCACCCTCAAGGAAATCAAGCTCTACCGTTGCGGCGGGAGTATCAAGCCCGTACTTTGCAAGGTCGGTCGGGTGCTCCTCCACCAAGCGTTCGCCAAGCAGGGTTGCCATATTATCCACGAAGTACGAAACCTGCGAGTCGTCCTGAGGTACTTTCCCCAGACCGTCCACAATATGTCGATAGCCCGCTTCGCTTTCGCTTCCCGTTTCGCTGCGAGTAATGGTATAACCGCCCTTTTCGTTCTTAACAACGATTGAAAACAGGTCGCTGCTGCTTCCCGCGGTAATCGGATAATACTGCTCCTCGTCATCGGAGAAATCCAGTGGGGAATAATGCGAATGACTATCCGAAGAGCTGTCCTCCGCTCCGGATTTCGGAATAAGGAGAAGAGCCGCCAGCACTCCTCCCAGCACGAGAGCCGCTCCCAGCGTTATAATCACAGATTTTGCGGCTTTCGTCATTATCTGTGCCTCCTGCGGATATAAACCGCAATTCCCGCTGCTGTTATCAGCACTGGTATCACAACACAAAGCACCAGCGCAAGAGTATTGGCGGTTTTCGCGCTCATATCGAACGTGAGAGAAACGGGTACTTTTTCCGTAATGGTTATTCCCACCTCTCTGCCCGAGATAATGTTAAACAAATTAGTGAAGAATTTGCTGTTAATGCCGTTTCCATACGCCATAAGGTAGCTGCTTGACAGCGTATCCGAGCCGAATACGAAAACTCTGCTCGGCGTTCCGTCCGACAAGGTTTTCGTTGACACCACAGCATCGTTATACTCGCCTTTTTCAACGCCCGAATAGTCGAAGCTCTCGCCCTCATAATCAAGCGGATAAAGGAATGCACCGTCGTATGTCTTCATCAGAACCCGCGTTTTAGCGTCGGTGTTTCCCGAAGTAAACACGGGGCGCAAATCAGCGCCGAGCGCGAACAAATTCGAGCCGTACACGCCCTCCGTAAACGGGGTATCGCATATCTGCTGAATGTGGAAGAATCGGGTTACCGCGCTTACCAGGTATCTGTCGTCCGACTGACCTATATCGGAGTAGCCAACGCTAAGTCCCCAATCGCTGAGGAAGCTGTCGATATTGGGCGTTTGGGGCTGTGCAACACTCGCAAAGTACATAATGCTCTTGCCGTACTCGCCGTTGTTGTCAAGGAATTTGTCCAGCTTCAGAAGCTGTTCTTTTTCCATATCAATGGTCGGCGAATGAACGACAATAAAATCAAGCGTTGTGTCAATTTCATCAACTGTGAGCAGATTGAGCGTTTCCACCGTGAAGCCGTTGTTCGAGAGCAGATTTTGCAGCGCTGTGCTGTCCGTCTCGCCGTAGCCCTCGGTGAATGCTATTCTGACGGGGGTTTCGTCCGTCGTGAACATCAGTGCGGACACCGTCTCCTGCTCTATAAAGTATCCCTGAACATAGCCGTAGTACTGATAGTACATCAGCGCTTCCTCGGAGGTAAGTCCGAAGTAGTCCACGGGAGAAATAATCCTGTGTCTGCCCGTCTTGCCGCATTCCACCACAATGTAATTGGTGTCAACGGTCTCGTCTTTGAACTTTGAGGTGTAATTCGGGTTCTTATCGAGATTGACGTATTCAAGGCGGATATGTGAATTTGAGGTCTCCATCTTTTTGAGGATTTCGTCCACCTGACGATTGTTTGCGTCATCAATAAACGTCTGCTCGGAGTTCAGCACCGTAATCACGACATCATCATTCAGACGGTTTTCCAGATAGAATTCTGTCGTTTCGTCAAGAGTGTAGAGCTTCCCGTTTGTAAGGTCGGCTTTTACTCCGTATCTGTCTGATACCACTCCCAAAATAACGTTAATCAGCACCACAACCGCAATAAACGCGATTGTAAACGCGAGCGACAAGGTATTGCGTTTGAGTTTAGTCTTCACAGCGCCACCCCCCTAGCTCCAGCGGCGGCGTTCGATAAACCGCATTGTAAGGAAGAGGAAAACAGCGACAAGGCTGATGAAGAAAACCACATTAGACGCGCTGAATATTCCCATTGTAAAATCCGTAAACCTGCTGAAAACCGACAGCTTTGCAACCACATTCTGTACGCTGTCAAGCGGAATGTAATTCACCAGAACATCAAACAGGCACAGCACGATATTCGCGCCGATAGCGCCTACTGCCGCTACCATCTGGTTTTCGGTGAGATTGGAAATGAAAATACCCGCCGCGATGAACACCGCGCCCATCAGCACTATTCCCGTATAGTTACCCCAGAACGAAATCCACCCGAATGTGCTTTTTACAACCGAGGAAAGGAAAATCGCATATATCGGCAGAGCGGCGCTTGCAAGCATAAACACCGAGAAAGCGGCAAGGAATTTCCCCACAACCAACCCGAACAGGCTCACAGGGCTTGTCAGCGTAAGCTGGTCGGTCTTTTGCTTTTTGTCCTCCGCCATAGTACGCATAGTGAGCACGGGAATAAGCACTACCATCACGAAAAACAGCAGCACAAACACTCCGCTCATATCCGCTTGTCCCACGGCAAGACAGTTCATCCACAGGAACAATCCCGAAAAGCCGCAGAACACCGCCAGAAAGACATACCCGAGCGGTGATATGAAATACGATAAAAACTCTCGCTTAAAAATCGCCGTCATTTCTGTTCCTCTCCGAAATCTTCGCCGTAGTAATCGCCTGTCGTGAGCTTCAGGAATATCTCCTCCAGCGACAAATCACTCTCACGCATAAGCAGAATAGGCAGTCTGCGCTCGGCAAGGCGTTTGAACACCTCGCGCCGCACGTCCTTCCCCGCTTTCGGGGTTAGCTCGTACTCCGAAACGTTTTTCTCCGTTTCCCGAAGCGCCCTCACCTCGTCCATATCGGGAATTTGTTCAAGCAGCGCCTTAACCTCGCGCTGCGAGCCCTCAATCCTCATAGTCAGACGATAATCGCCCGACAGAGTTTTTGAAAGGTTATCTGCGGTATCATCAGCGACAATTTTACCGTTATTGATAACCACAATTTTATCGCAAACCGCCTGAACCTCGGGCAGAATATGCGACGACAAAATCATCGTATGGTTCTTTCCGAGCTTCTTAATCAGCGAGCGGATTTCGATTATCTGCTTGGGGTCAAGTCCCACCGTCGGCTCGTCAAGAACAATCGCCTTTGGGTTGCCAATCAGTGCCTGTGCAAGTCCTACGCGCTGGCGATAGCCCTTTGACAGGTTACGGATAACCCGCTTTCGGACTTCTTCCGTTCCCGTAAGCGCGCAAATCTCCTCAAAATGCGAACGCTTGGGAAATCTGCACTTCTTCAGCGAATACACAAACCCCAGATACTCGTCCACCGTCATATCGAGGTAAAGCGGAGGCTGCTCGGGAAGATAACCGAGGTCTTTCTTAGCGGAAATGGGGTCGTTGAGGACGTCAATACCGTCAATAACCGCACTGCCCTCGCTTGCTGAGAGGTAACCCGTGATGATATTCATTGTAGTGGTCTTTCCCGCTCCGTTAGGTCCGAGAAAGCCGAGTATCTCGCCATCGGAAACGGTGAAGCTGATATTGTCAAGCGCCTTTTTCGCACCGTAGCTTTTCGACAAGTTCTTGACTTCTATCATCTCCAACACCTCCGATTTATACACTTACCTCTATTTTATCGGCAACAAGTGAAATATATGTGACAAGCTCCCGATATTATGCGGAAAGCCTGTCTATCGCTTTCTTAATTCTCGACAAAGACTCCTCTTTTCCGAGAATTGCACACAATTCAACTCCTCCGCACGGAGTAACCTGCTTGCCGCTGAGCGCAAGACGAAGCGGGAACAGCACGAAGCCGTTCTTCACACCAAGCTCCTCAACCAGCTTGAACAATGCGTCGTGAATATTCTCACGGGTAAAGTCGGAAATTCCCTCAAGTACGGGGAGAATTTTCTGCAATCCGTCAAGAGCCGTTTCACAGGTGGTCTTGCTCTTCTTGTTGATATACATATCGAGCGGATAATCGGGAAGCTCGTCGATAAAGTCAATCTGCGGCTCAATATCGGTAAACACCTCGCATCTGGGCTGAAGTCCTTCGCAAAGCAGCTTGATGTCAATATCGCGCTTGCAAGCCTTTCTGATATACGGCTCAGCCTTTTCAACGAAATCATCGAGGCTCATAGCGCGGATATAGTGCGCGTTGATTGCCTTGAGCTTCTGACCGTCGAATATTGCGGGCGACTTGGAAATTCCCGCTAAATCGAACGCTTCAATCATCTCGTCAAGCGAGAAAATCTCGTTTTCTCCCTTAGGCGCCCAACCGAGAAGCAGAATGTAGTTCAGAACCGCTTCGGTGAGGTAGCCCTTTTCCATCAAATCCTGGAAAGACGCGTCTCCGTCGCGCTTGGCGAGCTTATGCTGTGCGTCCTTCATAATGTGCTCAACGTGAACGTACATCGGAGGCTCCCAACCGAACGCCTTATACAGCAGGTTGTACTTAGGCGAGGACGAGAGGTACTCGTTGCCGCGTACAACGTGGGTAATCTTCATCGTATGGTCGTCGATTACGTTAGCGAAGTTGTAGGTAGGCATTCCGTCGGATTTGAGAAGCACCTGGTCGTCAAGAATTGAGTTCTCAACGGTGATGTCGCCGTAGATTTCATCGTGGAATGTGGTTGAGCCGCTCTCGGGGATAGCCTGACGGATAACGTAGGGAACGCCCTCTGCGAGCTTCTTCTCCACTTCCTCCTTGGGAAGATTGCGGCAATGTCTGTCGTACATAATCGCAGAACTTCCCGCCGCTTTCTGTGCAGCGGTAACTTCGTCAAGGCGTTCCTTGGTGCAGAAGCAGTAGTACGCTTCGCCCTTTTTCACGAGTTCCTCTGCGTACTCCTTATACATACCCATACGCTCGCTCTGAATGTACGGACCGTACTCGCCGCCTACATCGGGTCCTTCGTCCCAATTCAACCCGCAGTCGCGCAGGGTTTTATAAATAACGTCCGTTGCACCCTCGATATAGCGCTCACGGTCGGTATCCTCAATTCGGAGAATGAACTTTCCGCCCTGTTTCTTTGCTATAAGGTAGGTATAGAGCGCGGTTCTGAGGTTGCCGATATGCATATAGCCTGTGGGGCTGGGTGCGAAACGTGTTCTAATTTCTGCCATTTTCATCAACCTTTCGTTATATTCCTAATGTCCTCTGAAATCTGCAATTTCAGTTCATCTATATTGTTGAATTTACGTTCGGGACGAACAAATCTGCACAGCGAGATTGAGATTTTCTCTCCGTACAAATCGCCGTCAAATCCGAGAATATGCGTTTCCATTACAATGTCCCCGCTGCCGCAAACAGTCGGTCGTATGCCAATGTTGGTTATCCCCGCATACTTCTCTCCGTTTACCTCAACCTTGCTTTCGTATACGCCAAAGCGCGGGATTATGTTTGTATTGGGGATAATCTGATTGATAGTGGGGAAAGACATTGTCCTGCCAATCTCGTTGCCGTGTACGACTTCAAGTCTGAACCACATATTGTATCCAAGAAGCTTGTTTGCCTCCTCAATATCTCCCTCACGAATTAGTTCACGAATTCGGGTGGAGCTTATCATCTCCCCGTCAAGGCAAACATCGTCAACAACGCACACTCCGCCCATTCCCAGCTTATCAGCGAGAGAAACCAGCAGCTCGGGAGTTCCCGCTCCGTTCTTTCCGAAACGGAAATTTCTGCCGCAGCAAGCGAAATCCGCATTCAGGCGCTTCACCAGGATTTCCTTAACGAAATCCTCCGCCGACAAGCCGCACACCTCCGCGAAATCGGGAGCGAAAAGGTAGTCCACACCCATTTTATCCAGCAGCTCGCGCTTGTTCTCAAACGAGATTATGTCCTCCTGCCGATGAAACTTCGGAAGCGTCGTATCGCAGTTGAATGTAAATACCGCCGAAGCTATTCCGTGAAGTCTGGCGTAAGCCATCGCCTCACCGATTACCTCGATATGTCCAAGATGCAGCCCGTCAAAATATCCGAGCGCAACGGCTGTTTTATCTTTCGGTGGAAAACCGTATGTTATATCAATCAAATTTCTTCACCAATTTATATTTTAATTGTCCGAAAAACGCTTAACGGAAACCAGCTCGTCCTCTGAGTTGATTTTTGCTATTCCGAGGAACTCGCCGTTTGCATACACTCGCAGAAGCTCGTCCGTTTTGTAATCAGCGGGCTTTTCCTTAATCCGCGCCGCGTCAAGGCGAACGCCATTCAGGTACATTCGCAGCTGAACGCCGTCCAGCGTCACCGTTCTGTACGGAGCGAACACGCTCTCAACGGGAATAAGCGGGATTTCTCCCTCGCCGCGCAAATCCTCAACCGTCACTGCCTGAGAGATGTCAAAGCCACAGGCTCTCGTTCTGCAAAGGCTTGTCATTACCGCGTTTGTGCCGAGCGCTTTTCCTATATCATCGCAGAGTGAGCGAATGTATGTTCCCGAAGAGCAATCCACGTCTATCACTCCGTTTTGTCCGTCAAATTCGAGCAGTTCAATACGCGAAATCGTGATTTTGCGGGGCTTGCGCTCCACTTCAATTCCCTTGCGAGCCAAGTCGCACAGCTTCTGACCTCCGACTTTGAGCGCGGAATACATCGGCGGGACTTGCTCAATCTCACCTCGGAATTTATCGAGCACTTCCTCCAACGCGCTTTGCGAAACGCTCATGTCACGCTGCTCGGAGCAGCTTCCCCAGATATCCAGGGTATCCGATGTCAGCCCGAGCCGAAACCCCGCTCGGTAGCTCTTGTCGCTGTCGGGAACAAGCGAAATCGCCTTAGTCGCCCCTCCCACAAACACAGGAAGAACACCTGTCGCCATAGGGTCGAGCGTTCCGCTGTGACCTACTTTCTTGGTTTTCAGCTTTCCGCGGACAATCGCCACAATGTCAAAGGACGTGAACTGCTGCGGTTTATTTACTACAATAACGCCGTTCATAGCAAGCCTGCTTTTCTGCAAGCGTCCTCGCAAGCCTTACCTACCGTCTCGATAACCTGCTCAAGCGAGCAGTCCGAGAACGAACAGCCCGCCGCTCTGTCGTGACCTCCGCCGCCGAACTGTGCTGCAATCGCGGACACGTCAATGCGCTCGCTCGAACGCAGCGACGCCTTATATACGCCGGGTTTCTTCTCCTTGACGCATATTCCAATATCCACGCCTGCAATCTGTTTTGGAATGTTGGCAAGCGCTCCTATATCGTCATTATCTATATCGGGAATACTCTCCACCAACGCCAGCGGCACCGTTACCAGCGCCACATGCTTATCGGCAAAGTACCTGAGCCCCTTCAGCACTTCCTGCTCCAAGGTTATTCTTCCCGGAGTTTTCATATCAAACATGACGTAATTGATATGCGCATAGTCAGCGCCGTGCTTAATCATTTCCGCGGCAATAAGGTGCGTCTGCGGAGAGGTGTTGGAGAACTTGAAGCAGCCGGTATCCGTTGCCGTTCCCGTATAAATGCTGTTGGCAAGCGCCTTGTCAAACGGCACTCCCAGCGCATTTATCACTTCATAGACCAGCTCGCAGGCGGCTGCGTATTCGGGCTTCACCAATGTGCGCTCTGCGTATTCCTTGTTTGTACCGTGATGATCAATACACAAAGCCGCCTTGTCTCCGATTTCTTTCATATCACCGAGAAGCTTGGTATCGGCTACATCAACGCAGACGATGGTTTCCGGCTCGAAATCTTCGGGCTTCACCGCTGCGAACAGGTAATCGAAACGAGCGGGGATAGTATCGGGACAAACCGTTTTTGCGTGCTTTCCGAGCCTTTGCAGCGCTCCGCAAAGCGCTGTTCCGCAGCCCAGAGTATCGCCGTCGGGCGAAGCGTGCATCAGTATCAGATAGTGGTCGTGCTCTTTCAGGAAAGCCGCAGCCTGCTCCACGTCAATCTTCATCGGAGTCCTCCTTATCGGACTTTGTGACCTCCTCTTCGGAGTTCACGGGCTTGGGAAGCTTCGCCAGAATTTCCTCAATATGCGCACTGTATTCAAGCGAATTATCCGCCTGAAATATCAGCTCGGGAATTTTACGCATACGGATTGCGGAAGCAATGCACTTCTTGAAGTAACCCTTTGCCGCATTCATTCCCTCGACAGCCTTTGCGGTGCGGTTTTCGCCGCCCATACAAGCGACGCCCACCTTGCAGTAGGACATATCGCTTGTAAGCTCGCAATGCGTAATGGTAACGAAACCGTCCGCAACGCGCGGGTCTTTTACTCCCGAAACTGCCGATGAAAGCTCCCGTCTGATATCTTCATTGAGCCGCTTAATGTTAAAATTAGCCATAATCGCTCCAAATCTTAATCTCTGTACTCTTCCATCATATAAGACTCAAAGATGTCGCCTTCCTTGATGTCAGTGAACTTTTCAAGGCTGATACCGCACTCGTAGCCTGCGGCAACCTCCTTTACTGCGTCCTTGAAGCGCTGAAGTCCTGCAATCTTGTCGTCGCCGACAACAATGCCATCGCGGACAATTCTCACCTGACCGTTGCGGACAACCTTACCGTCAAGCACATAAGAACCTGCAACAACGCCGACTCCCGTAATCTTGTAAACCTGACGTACCTCGATACGTCCGAGCGAAACCTCGCGGAACTTCGGTGCAAGCATACCCTTAAGAGCTGCGGTAATATCCTCGATTGCATCGTAAATTACGCGGTAAAGGCGGATTTCTACGCCGTCCCTCTTTGCGCTCTCCTCTGCGGACGGGTGCGGACGAACGTTAAATCCAACAATAATCGCGCCGCTCGCCATTGCCAGCATTACGTCGCTCTCGCTTACCGCGCCTACGCCGCCGTGAATAACGCGAACGCGGACTTCATCGGTCGTGAGCTTCTCAAGCGACTGCTTAACCGCTTCAACAGAGCCCTGAACGTCAGCCTTGACGATAATCGGAAGCTCCTTAATCTCGCCCTGCTCAATAGAGGAGAACAGGTTGTCGAGAGTAACCTTCTGATATGACTTGAACTGCTCCTCCTTAGCCTCGTGCTTACGCTTTTCAACCAGCTCACGAGCGAGCTTTTCGTCCGCAACAGCGGCAAAGGTATCGCCTGCGGAGGGTGCTTCGGAAAGTCCCATAATCTCCACGGGAACGGAAGGTCCTGCTTCGGTAACGGTTCTGCCCTTGTCATCGCGCATTACGCGCACTCTGCCGACAGAAGTACCCGCGATGAGAATGTCGCCTGTGTGGAGAGTACCGTTCTGAACGAGGAGCGTTGCGATAGGACCTCTGTTCTTGTCAAGACGCGCTTCAATAACCGCGCCCTTAGCAAGACGGTCGGGGTTAGCCTTAAGCTCCATAACGTCTGCGGTAATGCCCACCATTTCAAGCAGAGTATCCATACCCATACCTGTCTTTGCGGAAACGGGAACGCAGATTACATCGCCGCCCCAATCCTCGCAAACGAGGTCGTACTTGGTGAGTTCTTCCTTAATTCTGTCGGGATTTGCTCCCTCTTTATCCATCTTGTTCATAGCAACGATAATCTGCACGCCCGCCGCCTTTGCGTGGTTGATAGCCTCAACCGTCTGCGGCATAATGCCGTCGTCCGCTGCTACAACGAGGATTGCAATATCGGTAATCATTGCGCCGCGCGCTCTCATTGAGGTGAACGCCTCGTGTCCGGGAGTATCGAGGAACGTAATCTCTCTGTCGTCCAGCTTTACACGGTATGCGCCAATGTGCTGGGTAATACCGCCCGCTTCGCCGGAAGCAACGCTTGCGTGTCTGATATAGTCGAGAATGGAGGTCTTACCGTGGTCAACGTGTCCCATTACTACTACAACGGGAGAACGCGGCTTGAGGCTCTCGGGATCGTCGTTATCGTCCTCGAAAAGGCGCTCCTCAATGGTAACAACGACTTCCTTTTCAACCTTTGCACCGAGCTCCTCTGCAATCAGAGCTGCGGTATCAAAGTCGATGGTTTCGTTGATATTCGCCATTACGCCAAGTCCGAACAGCTTCTTGATAACCTCGGACGCGGTTACTTTCAGTCTTGTAGCAAGCTCTCCGACTACGATTTCATCGGGGATTTGAACCTTCAGCTGCTGCTTTCTCGCACGCTCCAGCTCAAGACGCTTGAGCTTCTGAGCCTCGGTCTCACGCTTGCTGGAGAACTGCTTGCCCTTCTGCTGAGACTTCTGCTGAATTTTCTGCTTGCTGCGGAAGTTATCGTTATTCATCTTGCCCGCAGGAGCAATGGACTCATAACGCTCATTGTACTTATCCAGCTCAACGTAACTGCCGCGGGTATCAACGGTCTTGCGAACCTGCTCGCCGCGCTGAACCGCCTCACCCTTGTGCTTCTGCTGAACAGGCGGAGTATTAACCTTAATCTTGCTGGAATCAATCATAGGCTTAGCGGGCGCAGCGGGCTTTGTAATCGCTGCGGGCTTGGGTTGCTGACTGCGATTATCTCTGTTATCGCGGTTATCACGATTGAAGCGGCTGTCGCGGTTGTCACGGTTATTGTCTCTGTTAAAGCCATTTCTGTCATTTCTGTCGTTTCTGTCATTTCTGTCGTTTCTGTCATTTCTGTCGTTACGCTCACGGTTATTAAAGCCGTTCTGACGATTGAAATCGCGCTTATCATTGTCCTGAGACTTCTTGAATTCAGGCTTTGCTGCGGGCTTTACCTCGGGCGCCGCCGTAACTTCGGGCTTTGCCTCTGCCTTAGGCTCGGGCTTAGCTTCAACCTTAGGCTCGGGCTTGACTTCGGGCTTCACTTCAGCCTTGGGCTCGGGCTTAACTTCGGGCTTCACTTCAGCCTTGGGCTCGGGCTTAGCTTCAACCTTGGGCTCGGGCTTGACTTCGGAACGCACCTCTGCCTTTTCCTCTTGAACCTCGGATTTAACAGTCTTAACCTGCTTCTTTTCAACAGGCTTTTCTTCCTCGGCTTCTGCCTTCTTCGCAGTGGGTTTCTTCTTTGCTGCAGGCTTCTTTTCGGGTTCTGCGGGCTTTTCTGTCTTCATTCCTCTTGTTGCGGCAAACGCAGCCATAACATTGTCTACCTCGTTCTTCTTGGAATATGCGTCAAGAATGTACCCAACCTCGTCAGCTGAAATGGTAGCGGTAGACTTTCTTGCGTTTTCAAGCGGAAATACCTTATCAAGCAGCTCAAGAAGCTCCGCTTTATCAGCGCCAATATCCTTGGCAACATCCTGAACCTTATATTTGTTCTGTTTACTTGGCAATGTAAAATTCCTCCACACAAAAATCAATTGATATGTTTCTTCATCGAGCAGAACAGTCCCTCGTCATTGACAAGGAAAACTCCCGCCCGCTTGCCGATTGCACCGTGTGCGTCTTCCATTGAAAAATCGGCTTTCAAAACCTCTTTGCCGTTCTGCTCCGCATAAAAACGGACTTCTTTTTCCGTTTTCGGCGAAACATCAGCGGCCAGAATCACTCCTCCAAAATTCGGAGCGCGAAGCTCCTCAACAACCGCGTCAAAACCCATTGTCAGCTTGCTTGCGCGTCTGCACAAACAAATCGTAGATAACACCTTATTGATCTGCGGTCAGCTCCTTCTTTATGGTATCGTATATTTCCGCAGGAACACGGCACTTAAACGAGCGTTCGAGCTTTTTGCCCTTTAACGCTAATTCGAGACATTTCAAATCTCTGCACAGATAAGCGCCTCTTCCCGATTTTTTTCCCGTAGGGTCTATTGATATGTTTTCTTCCTTATCGCGGACAATTCTGACTGCGCCTTTTTTTCCGATAAACTCGCCGCAGCCAACGCATTTCCGAAGCGGAATATGCTTCTCAACAGCCATAAGAACTCCTTACTCCGCGGAAGAAGCAGTCTGTGCCTGTTCGTCTTCCGTAACTTCGGGCTTAACCTCAAGCGGAACAGTTTCGTAGTCCTCGGGAACAACGTGGCTCTCCGCCTTGATGTCGATTTTGTAACCCGTTAGCTTTGCTGCAAGCCATGCGTTCTGTCCCTTGTTGCCGATAGCCAGCGAAAGCTGATTGTCGGGAACGATTACCTTGCAGGACTTCTTATCGGGATTAGGATTGGTTATGATTACCTGAAGAACCTCAGCGGGCTTCAATGCCTGCTTGATGAACTCCTCGGGGTCGTCGTTGTAGAGAACAACGTCAATCTTCTCACCCTTGATTTCCTTTGTTACAGCCTTGATACGGCTCAGCTCGGAGCCGATGCAGGTACCAACCGCGTCAACGTTGGGATCGTTGCTCCAGACCGCAACCTTGCTTCTGCTTCCGGGAGCACGGCTTACGGACTTGATTTCAACCGTTCCGTCCGCAATTTCGGGGCATTCGAGCTCAAACAAGCGCTTAATCAGCCACTTATCGGTTCTGGAAACCTTGAGGTACTGGTTCTTGTCGCCTTCCTTGTACTCCTTGGAAACGCCCGAGATGTAAACCTTAACCACCTGTCCAACTTCGAACGTCTCACCGGGAATCTGGTCGTCCTTCATCAGCATAACCTCGTTGTTTCCGATTTCCAATGTAACGTGGTTGGTGTGCGGCTCAATCTTGGTTACAGTTGCGGATACCGCCTGATTTTCATATTCGCCCCAGATTTCGCTCAGGTGCTGTCTTTCAGCATTGGAGAAGCCTTGTCTGATAAGGTCCTTGGCATTCTTCGCCGCAATGCGCTTGAACATCTTGGTATCGAGCGGAACGCGAATTCTGTCGCCTACCTGCGCGGTGGGAAAGAGCTTAATCGCCTCCTCAAGAACAATCTCCTTATCCGGCTCGTATAGAGTATCGACAACCTCAATTACCTCCTTGAGGAAGCTTACCTCAAAACGCTGCTCCTTCAGGTTAATGTCAACCTGCAGGAACTCTTCCTCCTCGGGCTCAAGATGAATGTTTGTCTTGAGGCTCTTCTCGATAGCATACTTAATCTTTTCGGCAAGTATTTCGCTGTCAATTCCCTTCTCCTCCGCAAGTGCGGCAAGGTTTTCGTAAATACTACCGTAGTCTTCCCCTTTTGTTTTTCTCTTAGCCATTTTTCTTATCCCTCCATAATAGATTCAAAATCGTCAAAGTCGTCATAATTTATTGTAGAAATCTCGGGCAATGATACCTGCGCGGTTCCGAAATCGCCGCTCACGGTAATTTTCTCGCCGTCAAATCCATCAAGTACACATTTAATATGCTTTTCGGGCAAGCCCTCGCACAGCTTGTAGGTTTTCAGTAATATCTTCTTACCTATCGTAAATCCAAGCTGTTCCACCCTGCGAACAGAGCGTTCAAGACCTGCCGAACCGATTTCCAGAAAATCAATCTTGTCAATAAAGTCCTGCTTGTCAATTATCGCATTGATTTCGCCGTCAATAGAAGCACAGTCGTCAATTGATACCCCGTCAGGCTTATCAATAAGTATCCTCAGATACCAGCACGCGCCCTCCTTGACGAACACAACATCCCACAGCGAGTAGCCTCGTTCCTCAACCAGACTGCGAACCGCCTTTTCCGCTTTAGCCTCAATAGAGCTAAGCCCTTTTACCAACGCCATCGCGTCACCCCCGTTTTAATATAACAAACAAGACCGGAGCTGTTCCCCCGGTCTTGCCAAATCTTACTTTTAATATTATAACACAAATGATTTATAAAATCAAGGGGTTTTAGAAAAAATTTTTATTTTCCGACAATAAAAATGCTGCTTTTCAATTCCCTTAAGCTCGCAGAAAAAGTCTTTTTCTGCGAGTAGCGCCCCCTCCAAAGCTCGGGCGGAACAAAGTGACGCACGAGATTTAGCCCAACCCCCTCCCCCGAAGGGGGAGGGGGCTATTTTTCTTATTCCGTGGGGGTGCTAACGCACCCCCACACCCCCGTTCTGGGGGCAAGGTCTGTCGGTCAACCCCTCTGTCACTTTGTGACACCTCCCCCACAGGGGGAGATCTCCCCATACCCCCAAAGGTTTTTCGACAGACTGAATCCCCCGCTGTAAGGCGGGGGATTTGAGCTTGTCGAAAAGGTCCAAAATCAGGCTGACGACGCAGATGTGCCTTTCTCGAAAGCCTAAAAGGGAGCTTTTCAGCTCCCTTTGCAGATATTATACGCCGAAACGTACTGTGCTTACCTTTACGCCGGGTCCCATTGTGCTGGAAACGGTGCAGCTCTTGATGTACTGTCCCTTTGCAGCAGCGGGCTTAGCCTTAGCCACAGCGTCCATAAGTGCGTTGAAGTTCTCGTTGAGCTTCTCTACACCAAAAGATGCCTTACCGATAGGGCAGTGAATGATGTTCGCCTTATCAAGACGGTACTCAATCTTACCTGCCTTTGCCTCCTGAACTGCCTTAGCAACATCGGGAGTAACAGTACCTGCCTTGGGGTTAGGCATAAGTCCTCTCGGGCCGAGAACCTTACCGAGACGTCCTACAACACCCATCATATCGGGAGTTGCGATAACAACCTCAAAGTCCATCCAGCCGCCCTGAATTTTAGTGATTGTCTCGTTGTCAGCAATGTAGTCAGCGCCTGCTGCCTTTGCCTCTGCTTCCTTCTCGGGCTTGCAGAAAACGAGAGTTCTTACGGTCTTACCGGTTCCGTTAGGAAGTACAACCGCACCACGAACCTGCTGGTCAGCGTGACGAGAGTCAACGCCGAGTCTTACATGGAGCTCAACAGTCTCGTCAAACTTTGCCTTAGCGGTCTTGCACACGAGGTCAAGAGCCTCAGCGGATTCGTAAAGCTTTGCAGAATCAACAAGCTTTACGCTTTCATTATATTTCTTACCGTGTTTCATTAAAATTTCCTCCTATTTGGTGGTCTGATAAGCGTAAGCTTATCTAGCGGAATAATCCTCCCACGCAATAAAATCAGTCAACAACCTCAACACCCATAGAACGGCAGGTTCCCGCAATCATAGAGATAGCGGTATCAATAGTAGCCGCATTCAGGTCTGCCATCTTGGTTTCAGCGATTTCCTTAAGCTGAGCCTTGGTAATCTTTGCAACCTTGGTCTTGT
>JBJESC010000097.1:0-4326 GCA_051882615.1 Oscillospiraceae bacterium | reverse complement strand
TCTGTCTTGATGTTGTTCAGGAAATTGTTGCAGGGATTACTAAGGTTGGAAAAATCGGAGTAAAGACAGAATGCGGTTTGACTCGCGGGCTACCTGTGATTAAAACCGAGACGCTTGAAAAGACAGTGTCGTCTTTGCGGCTGGATTGTATAGTCGGAGCTTGTACTAATTTATCAAGGGACAAATCCGCATCGCTTATCAGGTCAGGAATGATAAGTGCGGATTTTTCGGTGTGTCAAAATGTAAGTTTCACGGTGTCCGAGGGTACTGTTATTTCCATCAGGGGATATGGGAGATTTCGTTTGGCACGCATTGTCGGTGAAAGCAAGAAGGGCAGATTGCATATAAATGTCGAAAAAAGCGTTTAAAAGTCATTTGCTGTTTTTAAAGGAATGGCAAGAGTGTTCACGCTATTCCTTTGAAATACAGCCGATGGCTCTGCTTCCATCTTGTAAAATGTTTATATGGAGGGAAACATACCTATGAATGCAAAAGATATTGTAATGAGAAATTTTGGAAAGGAAACTCTTAACGGCTACAAAAGAGACGAAGTTGACGCTTTTATGAAAGAAGTGTCCGAAGAGTTTTCTCAACTCCAGAAGGAGAATGAAGAGCTTCAGAGTAAGCTTGAGGTTCTTGCCGACAAAATCCGTGAGTATCGTGATGAAGAAGACGCTCTGAAGGATGCGTTGCTTGTTGCTCAGAAGCAGGGTAATGCAATTGTTGCCGAGTCCAAGGCTTCTGCTGAGAAGCTGACGAAGGAGACTGCGGAAGCGGTTGAAAAGCAGCTTTCCGACGCGAAGATTAAGAGTGAGCGCTTGATTAACGATGCCGACGAGTATTCCAAGAAGACTCGGCAGGATGCTGACGATAAAGCTGCTAAGATTATTGGCGACGCCAATGACAAGGCAGATGAAATCCGTGCGCTGATGAACAAGCAGCAGGAAATTCAGGAGAATATTCTCCAGCAGACCAGAAAAGAAGTTCTTGAATACAGAACCAAAATTCTGGAGGGCTATAAGGAGCATATTGCACTTATTGAAGCGCTCCCCGAAAAGTGCGAGAATGACTTTGTAAAGCGTACTGCCGAGGAAGCAGAGAAGCGCGAGGCAGAGCGTCAGAAGCAAAAGGCTCAGGAGCAGGCTAAGGCTAATGCGGTAAAGGCTGCTCAGCAGAAGGAAAAGGAAAGAGAAGCAGCTCGCAAGGCGGCAGCAGAAAAGGCTGCAGCGGAGGAAGCAGCAAAAAAAGAAGCAGAGAGTGAAAGCTCTGAAGAGGGAGTATCGGATAAGACTGCTGAGAATAATCTTCCTTTCTTCAACTCGCCTAACGAAGTTGCACGTCACGATAATCTGAAGTTCGGTAAGAACAACAATAAATAAAATAAACCTGAGGAGATAGCTATGGCAGTGGATTTAAACAACACAGTAAATTTGCCGCAGACAGAATTCCCGATGCGCGCAAATTTGCCCAAGAGAGAACCTGATATGCTCAACAAGTGGGAAAGCGAACGTATCTATTACGCACTTTCCGAGAAGAATAAGGGTAAGCCCACATATATTCTTCACGATGGCCCTCCTTATGCAAACGGTAATATTCACCTCGGTACTGCATTAAACAAGGTGCTCAAGGATATTATTGTAAAGTATAAGGCTATGACAGGCTTTAACGCGAACTATGTTCCCGGTTGGGACTGCCATGGTCTGCCGATTGAGCTTAAGGCAATTAAGGAGCTAGGAGTTGACAGCGGTACGATTGACCCCGTTACTCTCCGTAAGAGCTGCCGTCAGTTTGCGCTCTCCTGCCTTGATGGTCAGAAGGCTCAGTTCAAGCGTTTGGGCGTATGGGGTGACTTTGACGACCCATACCTTACAATCAAGCCGGAGTTTGAGGCAAAGCAGGTTGAAGTTTTCGGCAAGATGTACAAGAAAGGCTACATCTACAAGGGATTGAAGCCTGTATATTGGTGCGCTGACTGTAATACTGCGCTTGCTGAAGCAGAGATTGAGTATCAGGACGACCCATGCTATTCTATCTACGTTAAGTTCCCGATTGTTGATGATAAGGGTAAGTTCGCTGACCTTGGAATTGACCTGAAGAACGCTTTTGTTGTTATCTGGACAACCACTACCTGGACTCTTCCCGGAAACCTTGCTGTTTGCCTTGGTCCCAATTACGAGTATACGTTCGTAAAGGTTGAGGACGAGGAGCATAAGTCGTTTGGCTGCTACCTCCTTATGGCGAGAGACCTTGTTGACGAGGTTACAAAGGCTACCGGAATTAAGAAGTACTCCACAGTCGGTTCGTTCAAGGGATCGGAGCTTGACCTCATTGAGGCAAAGCACCCGTTCTTTGACAGAAAGTCCCCAATTATCAACGGCGACCACGTTACTCTTGACAGCGGTACAGGCTGCGTTCACACCGCGCCCGGCTTTGGTGTTGAGGACTTTGAAGTATGTAATAAGTATAAGGGAATGTTCAAAATTGTCGTTCCCGTTAATGAAAAGGGCATTCTTACCGAAGAAGCAGGTGAGTTCGCCGGTCTTAAGACCTCCGATGCAAATAAGCAAATTGCAATGCGTCTTGAAGCCGACAATACTCTGCTTGCTATGCAGAAGATTGTCCACCCGTATCCTCATTGCTGGCGCTGCCACGAGCCGATTATCTATCGTGCAACCGACCAGTGGTTCTGCAATGTTGATATGTTCAAGCCTGAGACTATAAAGGCAATTGAAGAGGTTAAGTGGATTCCCGATTGGGGCGAAGAGCGCATCAAGAATATGGTTAATATGCGTTCCGACTGGTGTATTTCTCGTCAGAGAAGATGGGGTGTGCCTATCCCGATTTTGTACTGTGAGGATTGCGGTAAGCCTGTAATCAACGACGCTTCTATCAAGGCTATTTCCGACCTGTTCCGCAAGGAAAGCTCCGATGCGTGGTACGCAAAGGACGCTGCCGAGTTTATTCCCGCTGAGGTTAAGTGCGAGTGTGGCTGCGGTAAGTTCCGCAAGGAAATGGATATTTTCGATGTTTGGTTTGACAGCGGCTGTACACACGCTGCCGTTCTTGACGAGCGTCCCGAACTGTCCTCTCCCGCGGATTTGTACCTTGAGGGCTGCGACCAGTACAGAGGCTGGTTCCAGTCCAGCCTGCTTACTTCCGTTGCGACCAACGGCAGAGCACCGTATAAGGCTGTATGCACTCACGGTTGGGTTGTTGACGGAAACGGACAGCAGATGCACAAGTCCAAGGGTAATGTAATTCTCCCCGAGGAAGTAATTAAGGACTTTGGCGCAGATGTACTGCGTTTGTGGGTTGCTTCTCTTGATTATCACGCTGATATTCGCGTCTCCAACGATATGCTTAAGCAGCTGTCTGAGAGCTACCGTAAAATCCGTAATACCGCTCGATACATTCTTGGCAATCTCGGTGATGGCAAGGACTTCAATCCCGATACCGAGATGGTTGAGCTTTCCAAGCTCCGCGATATTGACAAGTGGGCTCTTGCTCGTCTTGACGAGGTAATCGACAAGGTTAAAAATGCGTATGATACGATGGATTACTACCTTGCGTATCACGCTCTTATCAGCTTCTGCGTTGTTGATATGTCCAACTTCTACCTTGATGTAGTTAAGGATACGCTTTACTGTGACGGCAAGACTTCGGCAAGCCGCAAGTCGGTTCAGACGACAATGTACATCATTCTTGACGCATTGGTACGTCTGGTTGCTCCTATTCTTTGCTTTACCGCAGATGAAATCTGGAGCTATATGCCTCACAAGAAAACCGACGATCTCCGCAGCGTAATATTCAATCCGATGCCCGAAAAGACCGGCGCGGTATGTGATGAGGAGAAGTGGAACAAGGTTCACGAAATCCGTGACGATGTTCTTGCCGCTCTGGAAATCAAGCGCGGAGAAAAGGTTATAGGAAAGCCGCTTGAGGCAGAGGTTGCAGTCTACACAGATGACGAGAGCCTGAAGGCTCTTGAACAGGAGCTTGCTGACGCCTGCATCGTATCTAAGGTAGTTGTAAACATTGGCGAGGGCGGAGAGTACAAGGGCGCAAAGTGCTCGGTAACTGTCACCAAGAAGGCAGGAGAGGCTTGCCCGCGCTGCTGGAAGTGCGACGATACTGTCGGACTTAACAGTAAGTATCCTACTCTTTGCAAGCGCTGCGCAGATGTTGTAATGTGCGACTTTGAATAAATATTAAGAAGGGGAGGAGATTATTCTCCTTCCCATTATTGGGTATAAAAATCGCATTGCGTGAGGTAATGCGCTGTGAATTGGTCTGAAAAGAGGCTGCCTTGTATTATTTATGGTTGTT
>JBJESC010000096.1:0-4349 GCA_051882615.1 Oscillospiraceae bacterium | reverse complement strand
GGAGGATTATGGTATAATCGTTAGTAAACCAAACCTGATAATTCGTATGAACTAGAATCTGATGTTCCTTGTGTTTTTATTATACACCCTTTTTTTGAGACATTGTTATTGAAATTTTTCGGACATCTTTGGTACATAGAATTTGGCTTGTGGAAAGGAACCATTCAACTTTTTCCCGAGAAAAGGAGACAATTTATATGGATTTAAGAGATTTTGCGACCGGCTTAGTATTTTTGAACAATAACACAAAACGGAATCAAACAGAAGCTGCCAAATCATTAAGAAGATTTTTGGAAAAAACTGCCGAAGCCACGCCTTTGGAAGGTACCGTTAGGAAGTGGATAACATCATCCGAGAAAAGCAAGCGGAATTGTGATGTAAGAAGCTATTACCCCGAACCGGTGCTTGAGAAGGAAAAAAGCAGGAATTGTATAGGTATATACGGAAATTCGGAGAGGAATCCGTTTTTAGATGTCAAAAGGAATTTAAAAAAATAATCACAGAATACAATGACAAGGATTATGTAATTGACATAGAAACAGAGAATTTTGATATTCTGTGTTTCAGCATTCTTAATCAGTTTATAGTTTTGATGGGAATGGAGGGGTTGCAAATTGATGATCCTGATTTAAACATTGATCCTAAAATCGTAGAAATATATAATCAGCAACAAATTCACAAAGACGAAAAACACAAGTTATCGTCAATTAAAAAAACTAAACGAAAGGTAGACAAGGAAGCCGCTGAAATCGAAAGTAAACGTATTGCACTCGAGAAAGAGGTCCAAAGAGAGAATAAGCGTATTGCAGCCAAGGAAAACGCCCAGAGGGAGCTTGAGCGTATTGAAGCTGAAATAAATGCTCATCCTCAATCAACACTCACTGTTCCACCTGAATACTGTATCTGTAGGTTTTGCAAATTTTGGGAATTTGACTGTGATACTGACATAACAAAAATGTCCCCTATTATTGGGCGTTGCACGCAAAACAATTTTGATTCGCCATCTACAACCCCTAAATGTGATGATTATTCTCCAAATTACAATAAGATGACACGCTCCATTTTGGAAAAAAAGGGCTTATAATAGGGAAAGAGTTTGCGAACTGTATTCGAGGCAATTCCAAAATAACGATATCCCCCTTGAACTTTTGGGTTCAAGGGGGATAATTTGTTAACCTTATGTTGTAATAGGTGTTGCTGAACAATCACCCATACTTATTTTCTCCATAAAGCTTCTACCAAAAAACCGTGCATTCTCACTTTCCTCAGAATCAAGCTCATCAATCGCCTCAAAATTATACACAGCATAAGGCTGACCGGTTCTGTTGGTCTTCTTCTCAAGGGTAATCCTTGTAACAACGCCGGAAATTCGGATCATCTTCCCTATAAGCCTTGTTACATATCTTTGAAAAATGCGCTTGCTTGAAGCGGGAACGCGCACCACCAGCGGCATTATGCTATCGGGACGAAGCAGGAAAAGCACCACCGATTCCTTGCAGGCTTTGGCATTACTCTCTCCGTCCCTTGAGCCGAAATCGTTGTAGGGACACTCACGGCACGACTTTCCGTCATGTGACACTATGCTGTCATCACTGAAGCATATCGGAGGCGTCCCCTCTACGGGGTCGGGAGTATCCCAGTATGCACGGGGCGTTGTGTAGTCCAGAATAATTCCTGTCAGCGATTTTACGGTTTCATCACCTGAAATTCCAGGAACAGTAAACACCGTAGAACCGCCCGTGGGAGCCTTAACAATATCGAAAAGCTGAAGCGACATTGGCTGCTTTTTCAGATTTTCTTCGATAATTTCAAGCGCATTGTTATTAAGCGCGGCATATTCCGTAATTGTCGATTGGGACGAATCGGATACGGAAACAGGACTTGCTGTGGCTTCTCCCGTTTTGGTTGCCAAACGTTTTTTCAGGGAAGTTGTATTCATAATCTTACTCCTTTTCTGTCATAAACGACTGTATTGAGAATCTGCGGTATATGGTTTTTGTTGAGTATTCCTTGTAAAGCTCGGGTTGTTCGGTTTTCAGCTTCTTGGAGTCCAGCCGCTCCTGAGAAACAGGTTTCCATGCGACAACGCTGTTTCCGATTGTACCGCATTCATTATCTCCGAGCATTTCTTTAAGCAGGTTCTCCGCAAGCCGCTTTTCCTCGGTCAGTTCGTCCAGTTTGGTATTGACGGTATCATACCGCCTTATTATTTCCACAGCGGAATTGGGCAGCGTAATAGTTTCACCCTTACATTCCGCGAATTTACTGGATAGAAATTTTGCGGTGGCTTCCGAGCCGTCAATCGGTGGTGGAGTTCCGTCCTGAACATGATTCCAGAAGCGTTCTTCACACTGTATAAGCATTGAAATCAGTTCCTCGTCACGCTCAACGAATTTCCATTTGAACGAATTACCGCCGATAAGCACAGCAATGTAAGCGCCTTTGTACCCTGTGACCGCCATATAATGCTGGATTTGAAGCATATATTCATCGGGAATGGTATTATCCCATTCAGCGGTTTTGAAAGCAGAAGCGGTCTTGGCTTCAAAGACGCAAGTGTCAAGTTCAGGGTGTTCGCATATTCCGTCGAGATTTGCCAGCATGAACGGGTGTTCTTCGCTTTGCAGCAGCTGCTTTGGCGTACTTACCTCGATACCTGTGCGTTTCTCAAACTCGTTTCTGACAATAGGTTCAAGCAGAGTACCCCAATATGCGGGTTCTCCTGCTTCCCGATTAGACTGCTCCCCTGTTTTTTCAAGCCACAGCTCAAAAGGCGACTTGTAACGGCTGATACCGCATACTACCGCAGCATCCGAACCGCCTATACCTTGTTTACGGTATTCAAGCCATTGTTCGTAGGGTAGTCCTTCTGTTGATGTAATTATCTTTGCCATTTGATTCTTCCTTTCTGTTTTTGGGTTAAGAAATAAGAGCCTCCCCAATGCGGGGAAGCTCCGATTCTTGGCTTACAGCATTTCATCACTGCCCAGCTGTTCCGTAGGGCTTTTGTTGGCGTTCTCAAGCAGCTTCTGCTCTACAACGATTTTAGCAATCCCCAACAGGGTTGAGAGTACCATCACCGTGATAGTGAGCGCTAATTTTTCCGACATAAACAATTCCTCCTTTCATCATTATGTCCGGGAGAGAATATATAATTGATTAGAAGCGTAATGCCGTTATCTTTGCCGAACTGAAAGGAATAATAAGCTGAGTTTCGGCTTGACTTACCCGTGCTGCCGAAGAAAATAGCATGGCGCTCATCCGTTTTGTGAATAAATTTACTGATATGTAGCAAAATATATTTAAAAATAGATAGTTTTTAATGATTGTTTAAGGCATTTTGCAGTTCAACACTCACAATCCGATTTTCCTCAACTCCAATATGTTCCGCCGCGACGAAATAAAGTTCGTCGAACGCGACGAGAAAACCCACGCAAGCTCTATTTATGCTCTGTCCGATTTTGGTACAGCAGGAGAAAAGGGCGTCCGCAAAAACGACGACTATATGAAAAATTACTTCATCGACCAGTACGGTGCAATCAGCGACATTGACTTTACGGATCTGATTAAAAGTGCTCTTGGTATTGGCGAGGAGGCGGATAAATGACAGGTTGAGTGCAGGCGGTTCAAATACTACCGCGAAAATCCCTCGCTTGAGGTTGGAACGATAATCGGCGGTATACTTAGTGACTGTAGACTTATGTAACAAAACCCGTGGAGTAAAAAGCTCCGCGGGTATGCTTTATTTGTGTGATAAGTTTAAGCTTGTTGAAAATTGCGAAGTATTCTAAAGTAAACAAGAAGGGTTAATCGTATGACTGTGTAGCTAATAGATTCTTCTTGTCCACTTACACATCTGCTTACAAACAACTAAAAGAATGAACAGTTTGCCAATATGGTTGATATATGCAAAGTACCCTCGGATACTTTGAGAGCGACAAGCAGGTGCACGACATTGAGATACTCCCAAGAATTGCCGTTATGCCGAATGTGAATGCGGACTACCTTATCGGCAGAACGAACACAACAGCGCTGAAAGGCAAAATGAAAACCGTGTGCGAGTTCACGGGCTTGTCTGACAGCGCCGCAGAGTATTTGGCGGAGCTTGTAAAGGATAAGGACTACGCAAAGCTGTCGATTATAAATCATCTGTTTGATGAGTTGTCCGAGGACTACGACTTTTATAGTTACGAAACACAGAACGGAGAGGAAGCTGCGAGCAGCGTACTCGGCGCATTGTTCCTCTACTTTGAGCGGTGTTCGGAAACGAACAGCGTGTGGGAAGAATTTGCTGACTTGGGCAACGACAGGTGCAAGGAGATACTCACGGCGGCTTATAAGCAGCTTCT
>JBJESC010000095.1:0-4351 GCA_051882615.1 Oscillospiraceae bacterium | reverse complement strand
GACGCAGATGGCGGTTTATCGACAGCCTGAAGCCGCCCTCGGCAGGGGGCGGCTTCATTTTATCAAAGCATCAGCCAATCGGGCAGCATTACAGAAAGAGTCGGGCAAATTCCTTTTTTCCGAGCGTCCTTTTCCAACAATCTGCGGATATAGGCAAACGTCCTGTCCTCGCCTTTCTCGGCGAGCATTGTGAGCAGCTTCTCCAGCAGCTCCGAGGTTTTGGGATGGATAATGCGCCGTGCTTTTCCGCGCTCGAAGTATTCCAGCGGCGCTTTGTCCGTGTAGTTCTCACCCATATAAATCTTGCTTGCAGCCACGCGGTCGCAGAACATCTCCACCACATACCGAAGCGGCATTTTAACGGGGCTTACCAGCTTTGTTACGGGGTTGTAGTCCGTCCAATACTCGAAGTGGTGACGGTTTCTGCCCTTGTGGTGAAGCCATGCGTCCGAATAGCCCTTTGCCTCGCGCTCCGCCTCGTTCGGGCTGCGCGTGCCGAGGTAATACTCCGCTCCCATAAGGAACTCTGTCGGCGAATACTTGGACAAGTCGTGCAGAAGCCCCTGAACGGGTATTCCCGCCTTAATGCAATGCTCGATTACCTTGTGACGATGTCTGGTGATGGTCTTGAAGTGACCGCAAGCTGATTGAAAAGTCATTTTTGCTCCCTGTAAATACTGTTAAACACGGGACGAAGGTGCTTATACAAAAGCAACGAAATCGCCGCCGCGATAATTCCCTTTCCGAACGTGAACGGCACATTGAAAATCCACAGGCACTCTGCAAGCGTTTCAACGCTCGGGAGAATTGCCTTGTACATACCGATAATAGCCTCCATCGGGAGTACCGTTGCATCGTAAATCGGATACACGATGAAATAATTCGACACAAAGCTGCCAAGTCCCATAGCCGCTGCACCGATAAGGCAGCCGACTACCGCGCGGGAGAATTTCGGGCTTTTATGTGCGATAATACCCGCAGGCACTACCAGCATTGAGCCTAAAATGAAGTTTGAGAGCTCGCCCACGCAGCCTGTCGATGACGTAAAGCACCCGAAGATGTTCTTGATAAGGCACACGAACACGCCCGAAACAGGCCCCATCGTAAGTGCTGCCAGCACCGCAGGTGCGTCCGAGAAGTCGAAGCTGATAAACGGCGGCATAAACGGCACCTTGAATTCAAAAAACTCCGCCGACAGCACGAGCGACAGCGCACTCATAAGCCCCGTGAACACCAATCTTCTGACGTTCACACTCTTTTTCTGCTTGATTGTCTTTTCCATAAAAAGTCCTTTCCTCAGGGTATGCGCCAAAGACATAAAACAGCGCGACTTTTTAAGAAAACAATCCCCGATTTAAGGACAAAATCCAAAAATCGGGGGCGCAAATATTGTCGAATATTTGTCTGTTCTCTCATCCGGACTATACCGTCGGTATCGGAATTTCACCGATTCAGCAGGTTGCCCCGCTCGCGGACTTTAACCGCCGGTGGGGAATTGCACCCCGCCCCGAAACAGATGTTTAATTTGTGATGAAAGCGCCTCGCTCTCACCTGTTACCATTATAGTACATTGCCCCGATTTTGTCAAGGGGTTTTATTCGATATTCTGAATTTGCTCACGGATTTTTTCAATCTCGCTCTTCTGGTCCACAACCACCTTGGTGACTTCAATATCCTGAACCTTAGAGCCGATTGTATTAGTTTCGCGGTTCATCTCCTGCACGAGGAAGTCAAGCTTTCTGCCGATAGGCTCGCCGCTCTCCAGCATCTCGCGGAACTGGTTGATGTGGCTTCTCAAACGCACGGTTTCCTCGTCAACTGCGGTTTTCTCGGAGAATATTCCCGCTTCAAGGAGAATGCGGTTCTCGTCAACCGCCTTGCTCTCCAGAACCTCGCACATTCTGTCGTACAGACGCTTGCGGTAGTCCTCGACTATCTTCGGAGAACGCGCCTCGATAAAACCCACATTGCTCTCAATTGTCTTCAGCCGCTCGGAGATGTCGGCTTTCATTCTGCCGCCCTCGGTCTCGCGCATTTTAACGAAGCTGTCAAGAGCGAGCTTAGCGGTGGACTCCAGCTCCGCCCACATCTGCTCCTCGTCCTGCTCCGCCTTTACTACGGTGAACGCGTCGGGTAAACGCATTACCGCCGAAAGCGAGAGGTCGTCCGTCAGCGAGAATTCGTCCTTAATTCCGCGAAGCGCGTCAACGTATGCCCTCACGATTTCCTTGTTAATCGTGATTTTCTCGTCGGGCTGACTGCTCTCGGTATTCTGCACGAGAACGGAAACCTCTATCTTTCCGCGCGAAATTCCGTTTTTAAGCAGCGCTTTGAGCTTCTCCTCCGCAAAGGAATACGAGCGCGGAAGTCTGCACGAAATCTCGTAATATCTGTGGTTTACCGAACGGATTTCCACCGTAATTGACTTTCCGTTAAACACCTGAACGGCTCTTCCGAAGCCTGTCATACTTCTGATCATTGATTTTCCTCTCCGCCGCCGATTACGCTCACTTCCTGCGGCTCTGTTTGTTCTGTAATCATCTTTTCTTCGCGCTCCATTTTCTCAAAGAAACGCGCTCTGCGCTTTAACTGAATTCTTTCAAGTCTGGGACGATTATACCGCTGTACAGACAGGTAAATCAAGTCGTACAGTATTGCTATCACTGCCACCGTAACGAATATCCAAAGATTTCCGAAAGGCACGGACAGCAGAATTCCCAGCAAGCTTACAAGTATATCTATCTCATGCTCAGCCTCTATTTCGCAGCCCGCGTCGATTATGTTCTGAGGGCTCATTCTGCTCAGCGAAAAATCGGTGCGCTCGGACTTTGGGAGGTGCTTCTTCAGGTACTTTATTCCCATAAAGCCATAGAAGCGCTCTTCAAAATCGGTTGTACGAAACCAATCCGAGGAGGAGTTTATCCCGTTTTCGAAAGCGCCCTCGCAGATTGAGTTAATCAGCAGTCTTGCAATCAGCTGGAATGCAGCGTTAAGCATAATAACGCCGAGTATCAGAATTACCGTGTTGCGCGAACGCACAAAGAGCGCCAGAAACACAAACATCAGCACAATGCCTGCGCCTGCAAAGATATATAACGTGCGTTTATTCGTACTCATATCAACCCCGATTCTTCCATACGCTTTGCCGCAAGCATTATTCCTGTCTTTCCCGTAGGATAAGTAAGTCCTCCCTGAAGCCATACCGCATACGGCTCTCTGAGCGGTGCGTCTGCGGAAAGCTCGATAGACGCGCCCATTGTAAACGCTCCCGCAGCCATAATCACCTTGCTGTCGTAGCCCGGCATATCCCACGGCTCGGGACTTACAAAGCTGTCTATCGGCGAGCCGCTCTGAATTCCCTCGCAGAACGCAATCAGCTGCTTCTCGCCGCCAAGCTTCAGCGCCGCGATAATGTCCGTGCGCTTTTCGTTATACTTCGGGAACGCTTCAAAACCCAGCTCCTCAAAGAACGCGGTAGCAAACACCGAGGTTTTAAGCGCCGCGCAAACCGCCTCGGGCGCGTGGAACAATCCCTGATACATTCCGCGCGACTGACCGAGCGAACAGCCGACCTCCTTACCTGTACCCGGGGTTGTGAGCCTGTATGCACACTGCTCAATCAAGTCCGCACGTCCCGCGATATAGCCGCCCGTCTCGGCAATTCCGCCGCCGAGGTTCTTGATAAGGCTCCCGACAATCAAATCCGCGCCTACCGCCGTAGGCTCGCGCTCCTCCACAAGCTCGCCGTAGCAGTTATCCACGAGCACAATGCACTCGGGATTTGCCGCCTTAACGCTCTTAATTATCTTCTCGATTATGTCGATTGTAAACGACGGGCGGAGCGAATACCCTCTTGAACGCTGGACATACGCAACCTTAGTGCCAACCGCCTGTTTGCCGATTTCCTCGTAGTTCGGCATACCCTGCTCGTCAAGAGGAACTACCGTATCGGAAATTCCGTAGTCGCGCAGAGAGCCGACATTCTCGCCGAAAACCGCCTCCTGAATGGTATCATACGGCATTCCCGTAGCGAACAAAATTCGGTCTCCCGCACGGAGTACTCCGAACATCGCGGTGCAAATAGCGTGTGTGCCGTTCACGAAGTTGTGACGTACCAGCGCGTCCTCCGCGCCGAGCACCTGCGCGAACACAGCGTCCAGCTTGTCGCGCCCCTCGTCGCCGTAGCCGTAGCCCGTTGTTCCCTTAAGATGCATTTCACCCACACGATTATCAATAAACGCTTTCAGCACGCGCTTGCCGTTATAATCGGCGAGCCTGTCAAGCTCCGCGAACTGTGTTCGGCACTTTTCCTCCGCTTTCTGTGCTGCCGCGTTGATTTTAGGACTGAATT
>JBJESC010000094.1:0-4366 GCA_051882615.1 Oscillospiraceae bacterium | reverse complement strand
ATCGACTTCTTGAAAATCACATTGTTCGGTATTCAAATGCATAGTAGGAAATTCAGGCTTAACAAACTGCCGAAATATTATAGTTTCACGATTTGAATAATTCATATACGATATGTAAACATTGAACGATGTTTGCTCTGCTTCATAAACCTCAAACCCCTCGGGAAGCTCGGGCAAATAGTATTTTTCTTCAATTGCGGTAGGACAGTTTTCCGTATTAGTCGGAAAAATTCTTGTATACTCTTTGTGAACTTCACCGCGGAAATCCTGTGAGGTGAAATATGCCACAGTGCAGCCTGCAAGAGCCGCCAAAAAGATAAGCGCTGCCAACACCACGGCGTATTTCAGAGTTAATCTCTTGGGGCGTTGAGCTTTTGGGCGATTATCCGCGCACGTTTTTCGAACGTTTCTTTCGTACAGTTTGAAAATGCGTTTCATTCGGCGATTGTGCCTGTGAGAAAAGCGGTGCTCGGGTACGTCTGCGGGAACGTAATAATTAGCCGCACACACTTGTTCAAGAATGGCATTGAACTCGGTTTCGCTCATTTTTCTTCCTTTCTCTTATAATCGTTTATCAGCTTGTACACATCGGAAATTCTCTTTCGCACAGCTGCCTCGGATATTCCAAGAACACCTGCAATTTCGCGGCAGTTCAGATTATATACGGTCTTCAGAATGATTGTCTGCAATTTGGCTTCGGGCAGTTTTTCAAGGAATGCAGTAAGCTCCTCTGCAGATATTCTTCCGACAGCAATATTCTCAACCGAAAGCCTATCGTCAGGCAATTCTTCCGGCAGCTCATCGAAATTGTGCTTGCTTTTGCGAATTAACATATCAAAAATAACGTTTCTAATTATAATAACCGCATAAGGCTGTCTTTTGTGAGGTGAAATTGCAAAAAATTTTTCGGGGTATTTCACGATTCGCAAAAAAGCCTCTTGAATAGCGTCCTCAGCGTCTTCACGATTGTGCAATTTTGAAAAAGCTATTGAGAAAAACCGATTCTTGTTTTCCTCGTAAAATTCGGAAAGCTCATTCCGCTGTTCGTTCGTTTCCAGAACCGCCAGTGCCGCTGCTATCATAAATATGCCACCACCCAATTTCTCAATTTATGATAGTATAACACGAAATTGAAAAAATTGCAAGACCACAGACGAATACTTTATGTTTTTAACTTTATCACGGCATTCCGAAAAAGTACACCGGTAATCCGGTTTGGTAAATTATTTCAAACAGTTCAATGCGCTGCAGGATACGAATTGTACAAATTGCTCGGAAAGATCGGTGTGTTGTTATGCATTTGCTACTACGTTATGTTTGGCTTAGTGAAATGGATAAAATGACCATCCGAAAGATTCTTGAGCTGAACCTGTAAAAACATACAAAGAACCTCCTATGGTACAGAAACCATAGGAGGGCTTTGTTTATAAACCGTGTTTCGGCGTCAACAGGAAAGAATTAGTAGTTCTCCGCATTGACTTCAAAATAAGATTGCGGGTGAGCACAAACGGGGCATACTTCGGGAGCCTTTGTGCCAACTACGATATGACCACAGTTTCTGCACTCCCAAACCTTAACCTCGCTCTTTTCAAACACCTGTGCGGTTTCAATATTCTTGAGCAGCGCACGATAACGCTCCTCGTGGTGCTTCTCAATAGCGGCAACCATACGGAATTTCGCAGCAAGCTCCTTGAAGCCCTCAGCCTCGGCGGTTTTGGCAAATTCTTCGTACATATCTGTCCACTCGTAGTTCTCGCCATCAGCGGCAGCCTTGAGATTTGCAGCGGTATCGCCAATGCCTTTCAGTTCCTTGAACCACATTTTCGCGTGTTCTTTCTCGTTTTCAGCAGTTTTCAGGAACAGAGCAGCCATCTGCTCATAACCCTCCTTCTTGGCCACGGAAGCGAAGTAGGTGTACTTGTTGCGAGCCTGTGATTCTCCTGCAAAAGCGGCTTGCAGGTTCTTTTCGGTCTGTGTTCCTGCGTAAGGATTACTCTTTTCCTCAACTGCCTTGAACTTTTCGGCAGGCTGCTTGCAGACAGGGCACTTCTCGGGAGGAGTATCGCCCTCATGTACATAACCGCATACTGAACAAACCCATTTTTTCATAGCTTTTACCTCTTTCTTTTTATTATTTTTAAAGCAGCTTTCGTGCTGTTTTTCGGGAATAATCTCGTCAATATTCCAATTCGCCTGTATAATCCAGAATACCTCCGAATTCGATTAGGTTCGTATATCCAAGCGCCAGAAGCTTATCTGCTGCCTGCTTGCTGCGGTGTCCGCTGCGGCAATAAATATAGATAGCCTGATTTTTGTCCGGAAGAGATGGTATTTCATCATTTCCGATTTGCTCGTTCGGCAGATTAACCGCGCCGGGAATATGTCCGGAGGCGAATTCATCGGCTCTTCGCACGTCAAGCAGGATGTAGCCCTCGTCCGCTTCCATTCGTTTCAGTCCCTCGGACATTGAGATTTTTTCATAGGTGATTTCCATGTCGTCCTCCTTTTTCTCACAGCCCGAAAGGACAAGCAAAACAGTAATAATCAGCAACAATAATCGTTTCATCAGTGGCACCCGTGATTTCCGCAGCTGTGACTATCCCCGTGGTCGTGGTGATTGCACATCACGTTGGGGTTGAAGTCGAGCTTTCCGTCAAGCAACGACTGAACAGCGTCATCTGCGTTTCCCGAAACGCCGCCGTAAAGCTTGATTCCTGCGTTTGCAAGAGCGGTTTGAGCACCGCCGCCGATACCACCGCATATCAGTACTTCAATTCCGTTGTTCAGGAGAAATCCCGCCAAAGCCCCATGCCCGAATCCGTCTGAACCGATAACGCGTGCAGCCGTGATTTTACCGTTCTCAACGTCATATACTTTGAACTGCTCGGTATGACCGAAGTGCTGAAAAATTTCTCCGTTTTCATAGGTTACTGCAATTCTCATAATACTTTCTCCTTTATCCGAAAGGATTTTCCCTTTTCTGCAAGGCATTCCGCAGCAGGGTGTATGTCCTTGACAGATCTGGTAATTTCCTCCCGAGATCTTCAACTGTTTGCCTTGAACAATACATTCGGCAATTTTGTATCGCGCTCTTTCGTAGATGTCGGTAACTGTTGTTCGTGAGATATTCATAACTGCCGCGCATTGCTCGTGGCTTTTCTTCTCGTAATCGACCAAGCGAATAACTTCATATTCGTCAACCGAAAGGACGTTTTCTTCAGGATTTTCAACACCATCGGGGGAGAAGAGAATAAACTGAGGCTCGGAGCAGATGCGTCTGCATTTCTGAGGTCTTGGCATTTTAATCTCTCCTTTCCGACATATGTCAATTATACCACATTTTTCTGTTTTTTTCAATAGCTTTTTTTGAAAATACCGGATGAAATTTTATAAAAAAGGTCTTCTCAAAAACGGTCAACGATGTTATAATGGCATTGACCGATACAGTCAGGAGGCTAATATGAATGAGAAATTCTTTTCCTTATCGGAAGAAAAGCGGCTTGCGATAATCAATGCAGGCTACCGAGTGTTCTCGCAGAACAGCTACAAGAAGAGTCCCGTGAGCGAAATTGCCGCCGAGGCTGGAATAAGCAAATCGCTGCTGTTCCACTATTTCCGCAACAAGCGCGAATTATATCTTTTCCTGATAAACACAGCTGCCAAAACAACCTATAAATATCTCCATGAGTTCGGCTGTCACGAAAAAGAAGACTTTTTTGAAGTAATGCAAAAGGGGCTTAAGGCAAAAGTCGCGCTTATGAAGAAATATCCCGACCTAACGTTCTTTACGCTTAAAGCATACTACGAAACCGACACTGAAGTTTACGGTGATATTCAGAAAATAATCGGCAGGGTAGCATCGTTCGACGCGAATTCAAAGTATCTGAATATCGATCCCGAACAATTTGTGGAGGGTATTGATTTGCAGATGATGTACCAGGATATGTATTTAGCGTCCGAGGGTTACCTGTGGGAAAAATCACATCAGGGCGAGTTTGACGCCGACGAGGTTGAAAAGGATTTCGAGAGAATGATTGACTTCTGGAAGAAAATCTATTTGCGAAAGGAGAAGTAATATGAGCATTATTGAAACACGAAACCTCACAAAGTATTACGGAAAAAGCCGCGGAATAATCGATCTCAACCTGAGCGTTTCGGAAGGGGAGTTCTTCGGGTTTATCGGACCTAACGGCGCGGGAAAATCCACAACTATAAGAACGCTTCTCGGACTTATCTACCCGACATCGGGCGAAGCGGAAATGTGCGGTAAGGACATTATTCGTGATAAGACGCAAATCCTTGCGGATATTGGGTATATGCCCTCTGAGGCAACCTTTTACAACGGAATGAGGGTTAAGGATATTAT
>JBJESC010000093.1:0-4371 GCA_051882615.1 Oscillospiraceae bacterium | reverse complement strand
CCGTTATCCATCATACTCCCCCTTTCCCGAAAGAATTATCCTTTCACCCTTTTAACGAATGAAAACGCAAAAAGTCTCACAAAAAAAGCGGCAGGATTTTCCCGCCGCTTTATTCAATTATCATATTCCTGCTTAATAATCAGTACTGCGCCGCCTGCGGCTTCAATCTCCGCAAAATCGGCTGCCACCTCGTTGCTAACGCCAATCGGATAAGTATTTTTAAGAACATAGTCCTCAACGCAATATTTCGTTCCGCGAATAGAAACTACCGCCTCGCCCTCAAACGCGAACACCGACAAGTACCCCGAAAATTCAGGAATACTAATCGTTTCGTTCAGAGCAAACATCGCCTCGCAACCATCGCCGTAGAGAACGCCCTTTTTCCCGTCCTTTCGGATACTAAGCAAGGTCTGAATACACGCAATCGTGTGGTCAAGCCGCCCGCCCAGCGCGCAGAACAGCCGAAACTCCTCGCATCCGTGTTCAATCCCGATATTCACGGCTAGTCCGGTATCGGTATCGTCCTTCTCGGCAGGAGCAACAATTCGCTCCACCCCCTCGGGTACAGTACTCCTTGCACTGTCAAAGTCACCTACCGCATAATGCGGTGTTATCCCCGCTTTCAAGCAATGGTCAAGCCCCCTGTCTGCCGCTATCACAAGTCCCTCGACAAGCTCTGCGGGCAGCTTCCCGCACGGAGCACCGCAAATAATCGAACAAATTCTCATTTCATTATTTCAGTTCCCAATCGTTAATCTTGTTAGCTTCCTCAAACAGTCTCAGATAGCTGTCATATCTGCTTTGCGCGATTTCACCGTTCTCCACGGCTTCTCTGACGGCGCAGCCACGTTCCTTGACGTGAACGCAGTCTGAGAATTCGCACTTTTCCAGAAACGGGCGAAACTCACGGAACGCAAAGCCCAGCTCGCTCTTCGGAATACGGCAATACCGCTCCGTATCCACCGTTGAAAATCCGGGGGTGTCCGCAATGTAGCCGTTATCCTTTTTGTACAATTCCACCTGACGGGTTGTATGCCGTCCCCGTCCGAGCTTCTTGCTGATATGCGCCGTTTCCAGAGCAAGTTCGGGATAGAGTACATTGAGGAGACTTGATTTTCCCACTCCCGAATTACCGATAAACGCCGCAGTCTTACCCTTAATATATCCGCGCACCTCGTCTGCGCCTTCGCCCGTGGTGTTGTCCACGGAGCACACAGGTATTCCGATTTTACGGTAGATTTCGGGGTACTCTCCCGCCGATTTCAGGTCAATCTTCGTAAATACCACAATCGGCTGAATACCCTTGCTGTCCGCAATCGCAATAAGCTTATCAAGTATAAAACTGTTTACCGCCGGTTCTGCGGTACTGTTGACAAACACGATAACGTCAAGATTAGCCAGCGGAGGACGCACAAGATAGTTTTTCCTCTCACGGATTTCATTGATAAGCGGCTCGGAATTTTCCCCGCGTTCAATCGTCACATAATCTCCCGCTGCGGGGCTTATTCCGCGGTTTCTGAAAATTCCTCGCGCCACACATTTTATATTCTCTTCAGAGCCATCAAGGGCATCTACATAGTAGATGCCCCCAACTGCTTTTGTTATAATACCCTCAAAAGCGGATTTCTCCATACCCACCTCAATCATTGGAATCGGAAGACGACGAACTGCCGGAGCTTGAGCCGTTGTTTGCATACAGCGGCAGTGTAACAAATACTGAGCTGTTCTTATACTTTTCTGTCTGAGACGGAGGATTTGTTGAGAAATCAACCTCTATTTCAACATACTGCGCCTCTTTGTTTGAAGCAATAGAGCGTACAACTATTACCAATGTGCGCTTCTCTCCGGTCTTTCCCGTAAGGTCATAATTTATCGTTCTAGCCGCAGTAATACTTATATCGCGCTCTTCACGCTGCTTGAGTATTCCGTCCTCGTAGTACATAAACTCAAACTTGCCCTTTAAATTTGTAGGAAGCGCAAGGTTAATGGTAGAAACCATTTCGGGAATAACACCGGTACTTACGGTAAGCTCAACCTCGGTATTTCTGTCAACAAATACGCCGACTTCAACGCTCTGACTGAGAACCGTACCCTTTTCAGTCTCGCTCGGAACTTCCTTTATGATGGGAATAAGGTGATACTCGTCGCACAGCTTCATCGCTTCTTCCTGCGTCATTTCGGTAAGCTTCGGCATCTTCATCGAGTTGTTTTTAGGACCGATACTTACCGTAAGGATAACCACGCTTCCCTGCTCCGCTGTTTCGTGTGCGGGGGGAGTGGTCTTGATAACGTGATCCTTGGGTATATCCTCATCATTGCTGTAAGTTATAGAAACGAGGAATCCGTCCTTTTTAAGCTGCTGCTCTGCCGCAGCAACGGTTCTGTTGGTGAAATCCTGAATTTCGATTCGGCGGATACCCATACTTACCTTTACGGTAACGTTAGTACCTACCTTAACCCTTCTGCCCTCGGGCTGATCCTGATAGAAAATTTCATTCGGAGTAACATCGCTCCACTCCTGCTGAGCAACCAGCTTGAGCGGAGAATCATCGCCGCCGTACTGCGACAGCGCCTCCTCCCAGGAAAGTCCGACAAGGTTCGGCATGGCGAACTCGCCGTCGGTTATCACGATACCGTTAGGCTGCGTGTAACTTGAAGTGTCGGGCGTTCCAAACGCATCAACCACAAGCTTCAGGACAAGGAACACAGTAGCGATTACAAACGCCGCGCCCACAGCGAAGAGGATAGGAATAAGCGGGCTGCGTCTTTCCTCATACTCCTCATCATCGTCGTCATAGTCGTCGTCATCGTAATAGTCCTCATCGTCGAGATCCTCGTCCTCCTGGACGGCTCTTTTACGGCGCTGCGACTCCTTTTCAACAACGGGATTGGGACGGTCGGCATACTTTGCTGTGCCGTCCGTGGAGTTATATTTGTAATCGAAGATAATGCTCGGGTTCTTCTTGAATTCCTCAAGGTCGTTAATCATCTCACCCGCTGTCTGATAACGAGCGGCGGGATCTTTCTGCATTGCCTTGAGAACAATCTGTTCAATCCCCTCGGGAATGGTTTCGTTAATTTCAGACGGCTTCTTGGGCGTACTCTGCATGTGCTTCAGAGCAATCGCCACAGGAGTATCGCCGTCGAACGGCTTCTTACCCGTGAGCATTTCGTACAGTGCAACGCCTACCGAATATATATCGCTTCTCTCGTCAGTAATATCACCGCGCGCCTGCTCGGGACTGATATAGTGAACCGAACCGATTGTCTTTTCGGAAACCGTCTTGTTATTCTCACGGTTGAAGCGTGCAATTCCGAAGTCCATCACCTTGATTGAGCCGTCACGCAAAAGCATTATGTTTGAGCTCTTTACATCGCGGTGTACAATACCCCTGTCGTGAGCGTGCTGAAGCGCTTTGAGCACCTGAACGGTAAAGTGCAGAGCGTCGCGCCATTTAAGCACGCCCTGCTGCTCGATATAATCGGTGAGCGTAATACCGTCAACGTATTCCATTACGATAAACTGCACCTTTTCCGTAAATCCCACATCATAAATTTTAACAATGTTGGGGTGTGAAAGCAATGCAATAGCCTTACTCTCATTGCGGAAACGGCGAAGGAACTCGTCGCTGCCCGCAAACTCTGTTTTAAGGATTTTAACGGCGACAATCCTGTCCTCCTGAATATCACGAGCACGGTAAATGTCAGCCATTCCGCCTACGCCTATGAGTTCAAGAAGCTCATAGCGTCCATCAAGCCTTTTTCCGATATTATTATCCATAAAACCGCCTTTTCCTCATTGTAGTCAAATAATAGCCGACCAATCGGCGCGAATTATATCCGAAAATCCAATCGGTCATTAAAATTAGCAGATTTGATTTAAAAATGCCATAGTAAACGGCAGATTTATTCCATACACTTCTTATCATACCACACTTTAGCACAAAAGTCAAGACATTGAGGGTATTATCTATTTTTTTCTAAATCAATGATTATACTGTTCTCAGTCATTGACTATCAAAGCAACAGAGATATTATCCTTTCCGCCGCTTGCATTTGCATATTTGATAAGCTTGTCGCAGCAGTCTCCTACCTTGTTATCGAAGCAAATTTCGAGAAGATCTGTGCCGTCGCCGTAAGCATACAGCCCGTCGCTGCACATAAGCAGCATATCGCCATCGTTCAGAGGCAATTCAAAATAGTCGGGAACAACGCCCAATTCGGCGCCGATTGCTCTGGTAATCTTATTGCGTTTGGGGTGAGTACGCGCCTGTTCCTCGGTAATCTCTCCCCTGTCAACCAGCTCCTGAACATGCGAGTGATCCTTGGTTATCTGGCGAATACACTCGTCATCACATTCAACAAACAAAT
>JBJESC010000092.1:0-4373 GCA_051882615.1 Oscillospiraceae bacterium | reverse complement strand
AGTAGCCCTCGCCCTCGTAGTTGATCTCGTAAGCGAGCTTCTTCTTGCCCCACTCGTCAACATTGGTAAGCGTACCGTTAGCCTTGATGAGGTCAGAGAACTTTGCTACAAGAGCCTTAATCTGCTCCTCGTCCTTCTTCAGAGAGAAAACGAGCACTGCCTCATACTTTTCGCTAAGCTTTGCCATTATAAAAGCACCTCCTTATGGATATATATCCTGCACACTTCGTACAGGAAAGGGGTAAATCACCGCCAAAATCAGCTTCGGCGGCGATTAACTTTCTTATTATACCACACCTTGTCCGTCTTGTCAAGGGGTTGTTTGAAACTTTTTTACTTATCGGGCGAGATTTTCCAGATTTCCTCCGCGTAGTCCGCGATGGTTCTGTCTGAGCTGAACTTGCCCGCTGCCGACATATTCAGCCAGCACTTCTTGATGAACTCGTCATGGTTGAACTTGAAGTCGCTGTTCGCCTTGAGCTTTGCGGCAACGTAGCTCTCCAGATCTCCCAGCAGGTAGTAGTTGTCCGCTCTGTGCCACGAAGCGCCGTCCAGAAGCGAGTAGTACAACTCGCGGAACGCTCCCGAGCCGCCGTCGCTGAACGTGCCGTCAATCAGCGTATTCAGTACTCTTGCAATGCGGGTGTTCTCGGAATACAGCTTGCGCGGGTCGTAGGTCGGCATAATCCGGGCTAAGTCCTCAACGCGTGCGCCGAAGATGTAGTTGTTCTCCTCGCCCGCCTCCTCGCAGATTTCAACGTTAGCGCCATCGTAAGTGCCGAGCGTCATCGTGCCGTTGAGCATAAACTTCATATTGCCCGTACCCGAAGCCTCCGTGCCCGCTGTGGAAATCTGCTCGGACAGGTCGGCTGCAACCACCAGCTTCTCCGCGTAGGAGACGTTGTAGTTCTGCACGAACACTACCTTGATAAGCCCGTTGATGTCGGGGTCGTTGTTTACCAGGTTCGCAATCTCGTTGATATACTTGATGATAGCCTTTGCGCGTGCGTAGCCGGGCGCGGACTTTGCACCGAAGATGTAGGTTACGGGTGCGAGGTTGCTCTTTGCGATGCTTCCGTCCTTAATCCCGAAGTAGATGTACAGAATGGAGAACGCATTGAGAAGCTGGCGCTTGTACTCGTGCAGGCGCTTTATCTGAATGTCGAAAATGCTGTCGGGGTCGATTTCCACGCCCTCTTTTTCCTTGATGTACTTTGCAAGCGCGGTTTTGTTCTTGTGCTTGATGTTGGAGAACGTGCCGAGAATGGTCTTGTCGTCCGCATAGCCGCGCAGCTTCGACAGCTGCGACAGGTCGGTGAGCCACTTGTCCGAGCCGAGAAGCTCCGTGATAAGCGCGGACAGCGCGGGATTGCACAGCCCTATCCAGCGGCGGGGAGTAATGCCGTTGGTCTTGTTGGTGAAGCGCTCGGGGTAAAGCTCGTACCACTCGGGCAGAGCGTCTTTTTTGAGAATTTCGGTATGTATCTTGGCAACGCCGTTGACGTGCTGAGAGCAGTAGATTGCGAGCTTTGCCATGTGTACAACCCCGCCCGATACGGGCTGCATCGTTTCAATCTGCTCGCGGGGCATTCCGCGGCGGTACATATCGGAGATAAACGCTTCGTTTATGCGGAGAATTATGGTGTAAACCTCGGGGAGAAGCTCCTCCACAAGGTCCTTGCCCCATTTTTCGAGGGCTTCCGCCATAATGGTGTGGTTGGTGTAGTTGAAGGTCTTTTTCGCAATATCAAGGGCTTCTTCAAAGTCCATTCCCTTGCCAATCAGAATTCTTATGAGTTCGGGAATTGCGATTACGGGGTGAGTGTCGTTGAGCTGTACGGAGTTGTATTCCGCGAACGCTGCGAGTGCGCGTCCCGCTTCGAGGTGACGTCTTACGAGGTCTGCCATAGAAGCCGCGCTGAAGAAGTATTCCTGCTTCAGACGGAGCAGCTTGCCCGCGCGTGCGTCGTCGTTGGGGTAGAGCGTGCCGCTGATATTCTCGGCTTCAATCTGACCGCGGGCGGCTTCAAAGTAGTCCTGACGGTTGAACGCCTCAAAGTCGAATGCGTTAATCGGCTCCGCCTGCCACAGGCGCAGCGTTCCCGCAAAGTCGTTCTTGTAGCCGAATATGGGCATATCGTAGGGAACGGCTTTCACATCTCCCGTGGAGTAGTGGATAATAACTGCGTTTTCCTCGGAACGAACGCTCCACGGGTCGCCGAAGCGCGTCCAGTCGTCCGCGTACTCCTTCTGGAAGCCGTTTTCGATTGTCTGCCTGAACAGTCCGTACTTGTAGCGTATTCCGTAGCCCGTAAGCGGGAGCTTCATCGAAGCCGCGCTGTCGAGAAAGCACGCTGCAAGTCTGCCCAGACCGCCGTTTCCGAGAGCTGCGTCCTCAATATCCTCAAGGTCGGAGAGGGAAGCGCCCACGCTGCCCAGCAGCTCCTCGGCGTAATCGTGAAGCCCGAGGCACAGAATGTTGTTGTAAACGGCTCTTCCCACGAGAAATTCCATTGAGAGGTAGGAAGCGCTTCTGCTCTTGGGCGCACAGCAGTCCATCATCGGCACAGCCTGGCGCATAATCGCGCGGGAGAGCGCGTTGTGAATCTGCGGCGCGGTGAGCTTCTTGCCGCGCACATCTCTGAGAATGTCCTCGAAATCGTTTTTCAGTAACGTCTTGTCAATCATAGTCAAATCTCCTTTAAAGCGGCTTGTCCGCCGCCGTTAATTCCGTAAACGAAGGGAAAAAGTCCCACCTCTTCATTATAGCACAATTCTCCGATAAAATCAAGAGTTATCCGCCGAATATCTCTCCCGCGCCCGCCGCTTCTCCCGCTTTTGCCGCATTGCGGGAAATAAAGGTAAGAAGAATGTAAAGGTTTGGTTAAAATGCACATAAGAGGGACAGGAAATTCTACATTGTTAAATGGGCAAATCGTAAAAAAAGTTCCGCAACTCGCTTGAAATCAGAGGGTGTTTGTGGTATAATTAAAAGCAGCAGACTGTAATCTATCCGAGCCTTGTGGCTGCGGTTTGATTGCGGCACAATATGTTGAGAATGGAGGCTTTTTAGTGACACAATTCTCTTATGTAGCCACAGATGGCAGCGGAAAAACCATCAAAGGCAAAGAGTTCGCGGAGGACGCAAAGGATCTTCAGCTGCGTCTTAAAGACAGGAGACTGTACCTGACAAGCTACCGTGCACTCGGTGAAGGCGGCGGCGATGTTAAGTACAAGTTCAAGACCAAGGAAGTATCCTTTATCAGCCGTCAGCTCGCTTCTATGACAAGCGCAGGTCTGTCGCTTGTACGCGCACTGTACATACTTCAGGAGCAGCAGGAGAACAAGAAGGCAAAGGCGGTTCTGCTGGACATCTACGAGGAAGTCCAGAAAGGTAAGTCGCTTGCCGACGTACTGAAGCAGAAGCCCGGCGTGTTCCCCGAAATGTTCGTGGCAATGGTTGCCGCAGGTGAGGCTTCGGGTACTCTCGACCAGATGTTCACCCGTCTGTCCGACCACTTCGCAAACGCCAACAAGACCGCAAACAAGGTTAAGTCGGCGATGGTTTACCCGATTATCCTGGGCGTACTGCTTATCGCGGTTATCGTTCTGCTGTTCGCAGCGGTTCTTCCGCAGTTCGGCAATATGATGGCGGAGGAAGATATGTCGCCTCTCTCCAAGGCGCTTATGGCGTTCTCCGACTCGCTCATCCACCAGTGGTACGTTTACGTTATCGTAATCGCGGCTGTTATCTTCGGATTGATTCTCATTCTCAAGACTCCCGCTACGCGTCTGCGCTGGGACGAGTTTATTCTGAAAATCCCCAAGGTGGGCAAGCTTATCGCAACAATGTACACGGGTACTTTTGCGAGAAATATGGCGAACCTCTTCGGCGCAGGTCTTCAGATGGTTGACTGTATCGAAAAGTCAATCTCCGTTGTCAACAACTCTTATGTAAAGCTGAGATTTAAGGACGTTGTATCCGACATCAAGCTCGGTGAGAGTATGTCAAAGGCGATTGAAAAAACAGGTATCTTTGAGGGTATGTTCACCTCAATTATATATGTCGGCGAGGAATCCGGTACTCTTGACGTTATTCTTTCCAAGGCTGCCGATTACTACGATGAAGAAGCCGACTCCGCAGTAGGAAAGCTCGTCGGTATGATGGAGCCCTTGATGATTATTATCATGGGTATCGCAATCGGTATATTCCTTGCGGGTATGTTCCCGATGCTCTACGGCAGCATGACGAACATTTCTTAATGCGCGGCGAAGCTGCACATTTGCGAAAGACAAGTTTCAAATCGAAAATCGAAAATGTATAATGAGGTGAATATATGATATCAATTGATATTACCGACAGACAAATAAAG
>JBJESC010000091.1:0-4397 GCA_051882615.1 Oscillospiraceae bacterium | reverse complement strand
CGGGAATGTCCACTCCGTTCAACACGTTCAGCGTTCTCACGGACGAATTCAGGAATATTTCCCAATTTGAAGACTATGGAGATTATGTTTTGTCGGTGTGCAGCAGGAATTTGGAAAACGCGTCACTGCTCCCTCTCAAAGAAATATTGGGTAAAATAGAAAAATTTTAGTTCAGAATTTTGGACAAAAAACTATTGACAACCGACTTTAAATTTTGTATAATGTTTCTAAGAGCAATTTTCTTCAAATGACAATGCGTAACACAATTCGTCAATCTGTGAATTTTATTGTGTTCAGCATTATCAAATAATCAAAAATTCGAGGTGCCCGAAAATGATCTATCTGTCTGAGTTTGTGGGAAGCTTGATTTTTCTGCTCGGTGGTTACGCTTATATGTGTAACATCAACTTAAAGAAAACTCTGGTAAGTAAGCTGAACTACATAGAGCTTGCGGTTGCGTGGAGCCTTGCGGTAGGCTTTGGCTTGGCGGTCGCGGTAATTATGGGTGGTCCTGCGGCTTTAAACCCCGGTGTTGTATTCGGTAACTGGATTCAGAGGCTTATTACTCCCGATGGCGGCTTTACGCTTGCCGATGGCGCGTTGTTAATTCTGATGGAATTTCTCGCGGCGGGCGCGGCTGAAATCCTGTGTCTGGTGTTCTTCTGGGATAGCTTCAAGGCGTCTCCCGATGCTCCAAAGCGCGGAATTTTTTCAGCATATCCGGTTGAGAAGAATATGCCGCTGAACTTTGTTCAGGAAGTTCTCGCAACGTTCGTATTCCTGTTCCTTGTTTTGGAAACTATCAAGGCGTCCAACGGAAATGCGATTGTTATCGGAATCGTAGGCTTTGCGGCTGTACTGCTGCTTTCGCTTACGCTTAACTCCACCGGCTTTAGCATGAACGGTATGCGTTCTTTCTTCAGCAGCATCTGGTTCGCTATTCTTCCTTTCCCCAATAAAAACGGCGAGAAGGTTGACTGGACATATCAGATAGTAGTAAACTTGGTTGGCAGCAGCATTGGCGGTATTTTGGCAGTTCTGGCAGTAAATGCAATTTGAGGTGGTTACTATGATAAAAATTCAGGATTTCTGTGATATGAATAAGTTCGAGCAGATTATGAGCAACTGGGCAAAAGGTACAGGTCTTGCGACAGTTGCCGTGGGCGCGGACGGAAAATACATAAGCGAATGCTATAACTTTACTGACTTTTGTATTAAGCTCACCCGAGGCAGCGAGGAAGGCTGCCGCCGCTGTGAGAAGTGCGACAGGGAGGGCAAGGGCGTTTATACCTGTCACGCAGGTCTGGTGGATTTTGCAGTCCCGATTACGCTGAGCGACGGTACTGTTCTTGGAAATATTGTCGGAGGACAGGTTCTGCCCGAGGAGCCTGATGAGGAGAAATTCCGCCGCACAGCTGCGGAGCTCAGAATTGACCCCGACAAATACATTGACGCACTTTATCAAGTAAACGTGAAGACGCGTAAGCAGATTGAAGCTTCGGCGAGGCTGCTTGGCGATGTAATCAATATGTATGTACGTTCCAGCTATGCCGAGTCTGTGAACTCGAAGATTTTTGATACCCTGCTTGTCGGCATTGACGAAGCGGCAAAGGAAATCAATATCGCAAACGAAGCCAACCGCAAGCTGGCAAAGGTTAGTATGAACCAGAAAATGCTCGGTATCAACGCTTCAATCGAGGCGGCTCACGCGGGAGCGGCAGGAAAGGGATTTGCCATTGTCGCGGGCGAGGTTCAGAAGCTCGCTACTACGATGGAGCGTTCAAGTCACGAGATTACCAACAGCCTGACAAACCTCACAGAGATTATTACAGAGTTGGATAACACAAGAAGATAATTCAAACGCTGTACGCGGAGCGCGTGCAGCGTTTTCAGTAACAAAATGTGAATTAGTATTTGAAAGGGCGCGAAGAATTGAAGCCGATAGCGGTTATTTTGATATTAAGTCTTGCTGCAAGCACGGCGGTTTGTGCCGTGTTTGATATTTTCTGGTTTTTGTTTCCTGTTTTCGTAGGATTTGCAGCGGGGCTTTCGCTTCTGTTCTGGCTGGTGATGTGGTTGTTCTCGATTGTCGTACCGAACAAGACCTACTCCGAACCGTCAAAGGTGTATTTGTGGCTTTTAAACCTCGCTTATGCGTATGTATGTGAGTTTACGAGAGTGAAAATTCATACAAGCGGTCTGGATAAGCTGCCCGACGGTCCGTTCGTGCTGGTTTCAAATCATGCCTCTAATCTCGATAATATGGTTCAGTGCCTTGCTTTGAAAGAGCGTCCTATGGCGTTCATTGCGAAAGAGGAGCTGTTCAAAATCCCGATTGTCAGAGGAATGATAACGCGGTGCTGCTACATCTCGATTGACAGAAAGACCTCAAAGCGCGGAAAGCCCGCTATCGAAACTGCTGAGGACTACCTCAGGCGCGGAGTATGCTCAATCGGAGTTTACCCCGAGGGACACCGCAACAAGGGCGGGGAGCTTGGCAAGTTCCACGCAGGCAGTTTCAAGGTCGCGCTTAATACGCAGTGCCCGATTGTTGTTTCTACTCTGATTGGAACGGAGAACGTTAAGCACCGATTCCCGTTCAGGAGAACGAACGTTTATTTTGATATTATAGACGTTGTAAGCCCTGTTGACAGAAAATCCACCGAGCTTGCACAGGATATTCAGAACAAAATTTCGGAGCATATCAAAACCCGCAAGGAGAATGAATAATGACCATTGCATTGTATAACCCGCTTTCCTGCAACGGAAACGGAAAAGAAAATGCCGAGAAATTGAAAGAAGTCCTTAATGAAGAGATTGAATTCAAGGATATAAGGGGAATTGATTATGCAGAGTTTTTCGGCTCTGTATCCGATGATACAAAAGTCGTTATTTGTGGTGGCGACGGAACGCTCAACCGCTTCGTCAACTCCTACACGGGAGAGTATCCCTATGGGCGCGATGTTTATTATTTCGCGGCGGGTTCGGGAAACGACTTTGTAAAGGACGTTGGCGACAGCGGGGTAATCCTGCTTAATCCCTACATAAAAAATCTTCCCGTTGTTACTGTTAAGGGAAAAGAATATAAAGTGCTTAACGGGGTCGGCTATGGCATTGACGGTTATTGCTGCGAGGAGGGCGACAAGCTCCGCGCAAAATCCGTGAAGAAGATTAACTACACCTCAATTGCGATTAAGGGACTGCTTTTCAAATTCAAGCCCGCGAACGCTATTATAATCGCTGACGGCAAGGAGTACAGCTTTAAGAAGGCGTGGCTTGCCCCTACGATGAATGGCAGATATTACGGCGGCGGAATGTGCATTGCTCCCGCGCAGGACAGGCTTAACGCGGAGCGCGAGCTTACCTGCGTTGTAATGCACGGCTCGGGAAAGCTCAAGACGCTTATGGTGTTCCCGTCCATATTTGAGGGAAAGCATATTGAGCACCCCGAGATGGTGGAAATCATCAAGGGCAAGAGCATTGAGGTTAAGTTTGACCGCCCGACCGCTTTGCAGATTGACGGAGAAACAATTACGGGCGTTGAAAGTTATGTTATGACCGCTAATAATGTGGCTGTTACAAATTAGAAAGCTGTTCAAGACAAACTGAAGGCTGTCGAAAAAGTACTAAATCAGGCTGGCGAGAAAGGTACAGATACGAGGAAACGGTGCCACGGCTAGGCTTTGTTTTGGTTGCCACTTGTTGTGCGGCGTCCGTGCCGCACTTTTGTAGGCAACCTGCAAACATCGTGTTTGCATGCCGACAAGACGTTGACGAAGTAGATGTGCCTTTCCTGCCAGCCTTTTTGTTAAATTCGCATTAGTGCGCTCATTACGCACACTCCCGCCGCTCCCGCTTCAAGTGCGAGCGGCATATTTTCGGGAGATATTCCGCCTATCGCGTAGACGGGGATATTTACGCTCCCGCATACCTCGCTTAAGAACTCAAGTCCGCGCGGGGGAACGCCTTTCTTGCAGTCGGTAGCGAAGATGTGTCCCGCGGTAATGTACGAGCAGCCCATTTCCTCAGCCGCTTTCGCTTCCTCAACGGAGTGAACGGAACAGCCTACCGCGCCGAATTCCTCAGCAATTTCCCGCGTCATCTTGTGGAGCGGAAGGTGCAGATTAGATACTCCCAGCACCCTTGCCGTCTCGGGAAAATTGTGAATTATGAGTTTTGCGCCGTTTTCTTCGCATACCGCGAGAATGCGCTTGGCGAGAGCGGTGTATTCTTCCTCCGAGAGGTCTTTTTCCCGCAGAATTATGCGCTTTATACCCGCTTGATAGACTCGTCCGACCTGCTCTTCAAGACTTTTGCAGAGCACTCGGTTGGTAACGCATAGAATTTTTTCGGGATTTGGAAAATTCATTTTACTTAACATAGATATAATCGTTCAT
>JBJESC010000090.1:0-4421 GCA_051882615.1 Oscillospiraceae bacterium | reverse complement strand
TATAATAAACTTAGTTGTGTTTTTTTGGATTTCGATGGCTAATATAACAGGCGATTATAAAAAATCGGCTGAGGTGGTCTGACAAATCCGATTGATGTTATCGAGCAGATTTAAAACATAAGTGTTTAGTCAACTGCGTATCGGTTTTTACCATTTGTGCTGAGGTATATTATTAAAACAGGGTGGTGGAACAATGCATTCGATTGTATTCATTGATAGTGAGATATCGGCTAACGGAGAAATTTCCGATTTGGGTGCAGTTAAGCCGAACGGTGAAACACTGCACACTTCATTGCAGGGAACATTCTCCAAGTTTGTTTCGGGAAACGAATTCGTATGCGGACACAATATATTTGAACACGATTTGAAATACATAAACCACCTTATTTTAGGCGATTATAAGGTGATAGATACGCTTTGTCTTTCTCCGCTTTTGTTCCCGACCAGACCTTATCATCATCTGCTGAAGGATTATAAACTCTATTCCGACGACATTAACAACCCTGCGAGCGATGCGGCACTTTGTATGGAGTTGTTTTTCGATGAAATTGCTGCATTTAATAAACTTGATGAAACAATGCGGCGACTCTTTTTCCTTCTTCTCGGAGAAAAGAGAGAGTTCTCCTCGTTCTTTGATTATGCGGATTATTGGTGCGGTGGTGACGCTGAAAGTATTATCAGAGATTGCTTTGAGGGGAAAATCTGCTCAAATGCTAATCTTGATGAATTGATAAACAACTATCCGATTGAACTGGCTTATTGTCTTTCGCTGATTAACACCGATGACAGATATTCCATTATCCCTCATTGGGTACATAGAAATTACCCCGTTGTTGAATCGGTAATGCGTAAACTACGCAGTATCTCGTGTAATAACTGCGAATACTGTAATAATGCGCATTCGCTTCTTCCGAATCTTAAGCGATATTTCGGATATAATGGGTTTCGCAGTTATGACGGCGAACCGCTCCAGGAGAAAGCTGCCAAAGCTGCTGTGGATAACAAATCCCTTATTGCGGTTTTCCCGACGGGTGGAGGAAAATCCGTAACATTTCAACTTCCCGCGCTTATGGCAGGTGAAAGCTGCCGTGGGCTTACTGTCGTTATTTCTCCGCTTCAATCACTGATGAAAGACCAGGTGGATAATCTTATTTCAAAGGGAATATCCGATGCGGTAACGATAAACGGTTTACTTGATCCGATTGAACGAAAGCAGGCAATCGAGAATGTACAAAGCGGTCTTGCATCGATATTGTATATATCTCCTGAATCGTTGCGGTCGAGGACAATAGAGAAGCTGCTGCTCGATCGACAGATTTCCAGATTTGTTATTGACGAGGCTCACTGCTTTTCTGCATGGGGTCAGGATTTTCGTGTTGATTATTTGTATATAGGAGAATTCATCAAGGAGCTTCAGCAGAAAAAGAATCTTAAAGAACCTATTCCCGTGTCCTGCTTTACTGCCACAGCAAAGCAGAAAGTAATAAGTGATATACGCGATTATTTCCGCAGCAAATTAGGGATTGAAATGGAATTGTTTGCAACAGGCGTTTCGCGTAAAAATCTGAGATATGAAGTTCTGCACATGGATAATGACAACGCTAAATATATAGCTCTTCGTAATCTTATTGAGAGTAAGAAAGTGCCGACCATAGTGTATGTATCTAAAGTTAAGCGTACTCTTGAACTTGCTCAACATCTATCTCGAGATGGCTTTTTGGCTTTGCCGTATAACGGAAAGATGGATATAAACGAAAAGATCGAAAATCAGGAGAGGTTTATGAATGGCGAGGTATCAATAATCGTTGCTACTTCGGCATTCGGAATGGGTGTAGACAAGTCTGATGTCGGACTTGTGGTGCACTATGATATTTCTCCGTCTTTGGAAGACTATGTTCAAGAGGCAGGCAGAGCGGGCAGGGATGAAAGTATTAATGCGGAGTGTTATGTACTGTTCAATGATGGTGATTTGGACGGTCATTTCGTTATGCTCAATCAGACCAAGCTGTCCATTAAAGAGATAAATCAGATTTGGGGTGCAATTAAGTATTTTTCTCACAGAAGACCTGTGTTTACTCGTTCGGCTCTTGAGATAGCACGTCAGGCAGGCTGGAGCGATGAGCAGTCCGATATAGAAACGCGTGTTCGTAATGCGATTAATGCTCTTGAAACCGCGGGATATGTTAAACGTGGGAAGAATGTGCCCAGAGTATACGCTTCGGGAATAAATGCGAAAAACTTTTCCGAAGCACAGCAAAAAATAACCTCAATGAGTAAATTAGATAATAAGCAAAAAGAGTATGCGTGCAGAATAATTAGGTCTATGATAGCCAAACGCTCAAGATCCGTTCCGGGAAATGACGAAGCAGAGTCGCGCGTTGATTATATTTCCGATACTCTCGGTATTCCAATTGAAGAAGTCGTAAACTGTATTAACATAATGCGTGAATATAAACTGCTTGCAGATAGTAACGACTTAACTGCCTACATCAGCAAAGATGATACGCATAACAAATCTCTTAGAATACTCGGCAAGTATTCACAATTGGAAAGTTTTCTTTTGGATACTATCAACCCCGAAATTGAGAATTATAGTCTTAAAGAATTAAATGAAAATGCCATTCAAAATGGAATAAATAAATCATCGGTTCGTGATATAAATACTATTCTGCATTACTGGACTATTAAAGAATTTATCAGAAAACCGCATGAATACGACGAAAACAGTCTTTATATAGTGCCGACAGACGATATTGCAAAATTGAAGAATAACTATCGAAAGCGAATAACTGTTGCGGAGACGGTTTTACGTTGTTTATATGAAGAAGCATTTCAAGCAGAGAACTATGATAAAAAGGGAATACTAATAGAGTTTTCTGTGCTGCAATTGGTTGAATATTGTCGCACTTCTTCGCTGTATAAACCCGAAATGTGTGATGTCGAGGACGCTTTGCTGTATCTCTCCAAGATTGGAGCGATAAGTATAGAGGGCGGCTTTCTTGTGCTGTATAATGGAATGGAAATAACCAGACTTGAATTGAAAAACAGCATTCGATATAAGAAAGAGGATTATGCTCAATTAGATGAGTTTTATAAACATAAAATTCAGCAGATACATATTGTCGGTGAATACGCAAATATGATGTCGCGTGACTACAATTCGGCACTTCAATTTGTGTCGGATTATTTCAGTATTGATTACAAACAGTTTATTAACAAGTATTTTGCACAACGCTCTTCTGAGATTGAACGGAATATTACTCCCGAAAGATTTGATAGGTTATTCAGAGCTTTATCTGACCGTCAGATGCAGATAATTCGTGATGATGAGAGCAAGAATATTGTGGTTTGTGCAGGTCCGGGCAGCGGAAAAACAATGCTTCTGGTGCATAAACTTGCATCTCTGTATCAAATGGAAGATATTAAGCATGAACAATTGTTAATGCTGACGTTTTCCAGAGCTGCTGCAAGCGAGTTCAGAACACGACTGATGGAATTGATGAATGGAGCGGTGCGGTATATGGATATCAAGACTTTTCATTCATACTGCTTTGACATAGCGGGCAGAGTGGGAAATCTTGACGGTTCTGCAAACATAATTAAAGAGGCTATTGAGAAGATAAGGAATGGTGATATTGAACAAGGTAAGATAACCAAAACCGTGCTGGTGATTGACGAGGCTCAGGATATGGACTGCGATGAATTTGAACTTGTCAGAACTCTTATGGAAAAGAATGAAGATATGCGTGTTATCGCTGTGGGTGATGATGACCAGAACATATATGAGTTCAGAAACTCCAGCTCGGAGTATATGAAGAGCCTGATTACTCAATATAATGCTGTTCAATACAGTATGGTTGACAATTATCGCAGTTGTCAATCTATTGTGAATATCGCAAACGAATATGCGCGGCGAATTCCTAATCGCCTGAAACACGAACCTATCCACGGCGTGAAAGCTGAGATGGGAGTAGTTGAAATAGTCAAGCATTCGGGAAAGAACTTGGATATTCCCGTTGCGGATTGCTTGCAGAAAACTTGGAACAGTGAAAACGGCACTGCCGCAATACTTACCTCTACAAATGACGAAGCTCTGCGTATGCTGGGAGTGCTTTCCGAAAGGAATATTCCTGCAAAACTTATTCAGAGCAACAGCGGCTTCAGATTGTCGCAGCTTGCGGAGGTGAAGTATTTCTGCAAAATGCTTAACAGCGAGCAGGATTCCCCGACAATCTCAAAATCGGAGTGGGAAGGCGCAAAGGACGCTCTGAAATCCTATTACGAAGGGAGCACATGTCTTGAAACTGTCCTGAATATGCTTGAGGAATATGAAAGACTTAACACCGAGAAGATGTACCGTACCGATTTTAAAATGTTTATTTATGAATCGAATTACGATACGTTCTGCAAATCAACCAAGA
>JBJESC010000089.1:0-4435 GCA_051882615.1 Oscillospiraceae bacterium | reverse complement strand
CCTGAACTTCTCAATCACAGATTCAATTGTATGCCCGTGAAGCGAGACAAGAACGGCGAACTCATCGGTATTCACACGACCTGCCACTCCCCCGTTGGCAACCTCTTTCGCAGCCTTCGCAAACGCTCGTATAACATTGTCTCCGAAATCATTGCCGTAAAGCGTGTTTATCATTCCCAGACGCTCAACGTCAAATATAATCATTGCGTACTTTTCGGAGCTGTGTGCTTTTGAAAGTATTTCCGCGCCTCTCCGCATAAAGCCATCCCTGTTCGGAAGTCCGGTCATATCGTCGAGATTAATATTCTCCATTGCAGCTTTTTTCAGCGAATAAATCACAAAAACAGCCGCAACCAATGCTGCCAAAAAAACTGCAGCCGCTATGCTGAGAATAACAATAGCAAGTTTCATCAGTAGCTCCTCCCGGCAACATTCCCCAATTGCATATTCTACGGCAATACCGAACAACAATGGTTTGCCTTATTAATCTATCATAATTATATCACATATTTTCCAAAAATTCAATACGTTGATGGTAAGTTTTTGTATAATCTTTATAGTAATTTTCAACAAAAAAACTCGGTAGTTTACACAAATCGACACTACCGAGTTTTATTATCTGAAATTAAGGATGCTGAATTACTGCTTGTCCTCGATATACTTTACAATATCTCCAACAGTCTTGATGTTCTCAACCTCGTCCTCAGGAATCTCAACGGAGAACTCATCCTCAATTGCCATAACCAAATCAACAACATCAAGGGAGTCTGCACCGAGATCATCGGTGATAGAAGAACGCTCTGTGATGCTGTCCTTATCGGAAACATCAAGCTGCTCAGCAATCAAATCTCTTACTTTCTCAAAAATATCCATACTAAACCTCCAAATATTCTTCCGTGTGGCTTCAAACACCCACAGTTTAATCACAAGTAATATTATAAAGCATACTCACAAAATAATCAAGAGCTATTTTTTAAAAATCGCGGGTAAAGTTGTACAAATTTATTCGTCAAACACGCCAATTTTTCTAAATTTCTCATATCTGTTTGCGAGTAATGTATCCACAGGGGTCTTACCAAGACGGGTAACAGCGTCAACCAGGTACTCGTAAATGCTGTCAGCCATCTGCTCGGGAGCATTGTGAGCGCCGCCCTCCGGCTCAGCGATAATCTTATCACAAATCCCGAATCCCTGCAAATCCTCTGCGGTAATGCGGAGAATGTTAGCAGCATCGCGCTCCTTGGAGGCGTCTTTCCAGAGGATTGACGCCGCGCCTCTCGGAGAAATAACGCTGTAAATCGCATTTCCAAGCATTGCAAGCTCGTCGCAGACTGCAAGCGCCAGTGCGCCTCCGCTTCCGCCCTCGCCGAGCACAACCGAAATCACAGGAGTTTTCAGCGTCATAAACTCGTAAAGGTTACGGGCAATCGCCTCGCCCTGACCTCGCTTTTCCGCTTCAATTCCGCAGTATGCGCCGGGAGTATCCACAAGACAGATTACGGGACGATGGAACTTCTCTGCCTGCTTCGCCAATCGTAGAGCTTTACGGTAGCCCTCGGGGTGCGGCATCGAGAAGTTGGACCTCTTGTTCTCTTCCAGAGTGCGTCCCTTAACCTGTGCAAGCACGGTAACGGGCATATCGCTCAGATAGCCTATTCCACCTATAATTGCAGCGTCATCGCCGAACAAACGGTCGCCGTGGAACTCCATAAATCTGGTAAACAGAGCAGGAATGTAGTCGTTAACGGTAGGTCTGTCCTTCTGATGTACGATTTCCATTCTTTCCCAAGCAGAAAGATTATTCATCTTGCAGTAGCCTCCTTAACGCTGCCGTGCAGCTTCAGAATATTGGAAAGACGCTTTCTCATCATTCCGCGCTCAACTATCATATCAACAAAGCCGCATTCTTCCTGGAACTCAGCCGACTGGAAATCATCGGGCAGTCTCTGACGTATTGTACCCTCGATTACGCGTCTGCCCGCAAAACCGATAAGCACCTTAGGCTCTGCGATAATTATATCGCCGAGGCTTGCGAAGGAAGCGGTTACTCCTCCCGTAGTCGGGTCGGTCATCACCGTAATGTACAACCCTCCCGCGTCGCTGTGGCGCTTAACAGCGCCGCTCGTCTTAGCCATCTGCATAAGGGAGATAATACCCTCCTGCATACGCGCTCCGCCCGAACAGGTGAACATAATTACGGGGAGCTTCTTTTCGGTAGCGTACTCAAAGGCTCTTGTAATCTTCTCACCAACCACGCTTCCCATACTCGACATCATAAAATGGCTGTCCATTATTCCGATAACGCAGCGATAACCGCGTATAGTACACTCTCCCGTCACAATGGCTTCCTTTGTGTCGCAAAGCTTCTGGCAAACAGCCACCTTATCCTCATACTTGGGGAAGTCGATGGGGTTCTTGGAAGTCAGCGTTTCGTCCATTTCCACAAAGCTGCCCTTGTCAACGGTGAGGTCAAGTCTTTCCTGCCAGGTAAGACGCGCGTGATAGTTGCACTTAGGACAAACCTTCATCGCTCTTACAAATTCCTCGTTATAAACAACGCTTCCGCATCTGGGGCACTTGAAAAGCAAATCCTCGGGGATTTCAACGGTTCTGCCAGCGGATTCTTCGGAGTGATTGTCGTCCATAAAACGAGATTTTACGACTTTAAACAATTCTTCGATAGACGCCATAATCTCACTCCTCCATTATATTTGTGCGGTTAAGGAAACCGTTGTCAAACTCGCCGCGCTCAAAATATTCGTTCTTCAACAGCTTCAGCTGGAAATCAATGTTGGTCTCAACGCCGTCAATTATAAACTCGGAAAGCGCAACCTTCATCTTTGAGATTGCTTCTTCTCTGTCCGAACCCTTTACAAGCAGCTTTGCTATCATGCTGTCGTAATACGGGGGGATTGTGTATCCCGCATAGACCGCGCTGTCAATACGCACGTTAAAACCGCCGGGAACGTGAATTGAACGGATTTTTCCGGGGCTGGGTCTGAAATTGTGTCGGGGATCCTCCGCATTTATACGGCACTCGATTGCATGTCCCGTGAGTTTAACATCGTCCTGAGTAAGCCACAGCTTCTCACCCGCCGCAATTCTTATCTGAGCCTTAACGAGGTCAATTCCCGTTACAAACTCGGTTACGGGGTGCTCAACCTGAATGCGGGTGTTCATCTCCATAAAGTAGAAGTTCTTATTCTTATCAACAAGGAACTCAATTGTACCCGCATTGCGGTATCCGCTAGCCTTTGCGGCGCTTACCGCCGCCTCGCCCATTTTCCTGCGCAAATCATCGGTCATAATGGGGCTGGGGCTCTCTTCAAGCACTTTCTGATTACGGCGCTGAAGCGAACAGTCACGCTCACCAAGGTGGACTACGTTTCCATAGTTATCGGCAAGAAGCTGAATTTCGATATGGCGAGGGTTTTCAATGAACTTTTCAATGTACAAATCACCGTTTCCGAAACACGAAAGCGCTTCCTGCTGAGCCGAAACGAAATTGCTTTCAAGCTCCTCCTCACAGGTAACCAGACGAATTCCGCGTCCGCCGCCGCCCGCAGTAGCCTTAACCATTACGGGATAGCCAAACTCCTTGCAGATTTTCTTCGCTGTATCCAAATCGGGAACAATTCCGTCAGAGCCGGGGATAACGGGAACTCCCGCGCCGACCACGGTCTTACGGGCGTTAGCCTTATCGCCCATCAGATCCATAACCTGAGGTGTAGGACCGATAAACGTAAGTCCGCACGCTTCACAAAGACGCGCAAAATCCGCATTCTCCGACAAGAAGCCGAACCCGGGGTGAATAGCCTCCGCGTGAGTCACCTCGCAAGCCGCAATAATCGCCTTTGTATTCAGGTAACTGTCCTTGGAAGCCGCAGGACCGATACAGATGGCTTCGTCCGCAATCTGCGCGTGAAGCGCGGATTTATCCGCTTCCGAATAAACCGCAACGGTCTTTATTCCAAGCTCGCGGCAGGCTCTCATAATACGAATTGCAATTTCGCCGCGATTTGCTATGAGTATCTTGTTAAACATTTTAATGCCCCTAAATAAAGTATTATCGGCAATTCAGCCGTTATTATTCGCTCTTGGGATCAGCAACAGCAAAGGAAATCTCAGCGGTAACTACCTTCTTGCCGTTTACCTTTGCAACTGCCTTGCCAAATCCAATAGGGCCTTTCTTCTCGGTCATCTCAACGCTGAGCTCAAGAGTATCTCCGGGGAGAACCTGACCTCTGAAACGCGCCTTATCAATTCCCGCAAAGAACGCAATCTTTCCCTTATTCTCGGGGAGAGCGAGAGCGCATACTGCGCCCGCCTGAGCCAGCATCTCAATCATCAGAACACCGGGAGTTACGGGCTGTCCGGGGAAATGCCCCTTGAACCAGTATTCATCGGGCTTGAGGTACTTCTTAGCGGTAACTTT
>JBJESC010000088.1:0-4436 GCA_051882615.1 Oscillospiraceae bacterium | reverse complement strand
ACTTATCTGCACGTTACCGAAAACTCGCTCGATTTATTCGGGTTTGCGGATAATGCGGAGCTTGCTTGCTTCAAGCAGCTGCTCTCGGTTTCGGGAGTGGGACCTAAGGCGGCGCTCTCTATTCTCTCGGATATAACTCCCTCCAAGCTCGCTCTCTGCGTTGCTTCGGGAGACAGTAAGACGCTCACGAAATCCCCCGGAATAGGTGCGAAGATTGCTCAGCGTATCGTTCTGGAGCTCAAGGATAAGGTGGCAAAGGAGCAGAATTTCACAGCGGCGGAGCTTTCTTCTCCCGCTCAGATGAGCTCGGACAGCATAAGCGAAGCTATGTCAGCGCTAGGAGTTCTTGGATTTTCGCCTCAGCAGTGTGCGACAGCGCTTATGGGCGCAGACGTTACCGCTTCCGTTGAGGATTTGATTAAGTTCGCTTTGAAGAAATTGGGATAAGAAGGTGACTTGTTGAAAGACAGTAAGAGAAAAAAGACTTTGAGTGTGGTTTTGCCAATATTTGTCGGTATTGCTATAGGTGTGCTTCTTGGTCTTTGGTTTTTCTCCGAAAGCTGTGATATAGACGCAGTAATTGTGATTTTACTGCTTGTGGCGTTTTCGATTGCAGGGGTTACAATTTGTATTCTTATGGACAGTCTCCTTGTTCCTTATTTAGCCAGACGACGCGCGGCAATTCGTGCGCTCGGCAAAGAGGGAATGCGTTTGGTTTACAAGGATGCAGTCGCAAGACTTGCGTATAAGGGTATATACCAAATAATGAAGGGCGACTATCCTAAGGCGGAAGATTATCTCCAGCAGTCGCTTGCACAGGCGGATATTCGCCAGAACCAGTTGTTTTGCGTTGAATGGCTTATAAGGCTTTATGAAGCGATAGAGAATGACTCTAAACTTGCTTGGGGATACCGCAAGGCGGTGGAACTGTCGCCCGATAATCCCGAAGCACAGTCCAGACTAGGGCACTACTATTATAAGGTAGGTCAGCTTGATAAGGCAGAGTACTGCTTTGAGCAGTCCTTGAGATATGACGCGAACAACGGTTACGCATACTTCAGTCTTTCTAATATTTATTTGCTCAGAGGCGAGGACGACAGGGCTTTTGACGCTTTGCAAAAGCTTAAAAAGGTAAATGAACAGCACCCGCTCTGCCACTCGGCTTTCGCTGAATATTACGCGATGAAGGGCGATAGAGAGAATGCAGAGGAAGAGTGCAAGAAAGCCGAGCTTTGCGGAATAAGCAATCCCGAAGAGCTCAACAAGCGTATAAACGCAATGCTTTCATTCCACACCACCGAGTTTTCCGAAGAGGATTTACCCTCCGCCTTTTACAGAAGAATTGAGAAAAGAAACGAGAATACGGAAAACGAAAAACACTAAGATAGGGGAGAAGTTATGCTTACAATGTCCAATGACGATTTCGACTTCAATTCCGATGAGCGGATTGTTCAGCCTGCGGCGAACGCTTCCGACAGCGAGATTGAATTGTCGCTCCGTCCGAAGCTGCTTGACGAGTATATAGGTCAGGATAAGGTTAAGGAGAATATGTCTGTCTACATTGAAGCGGCAAAGAAACGCGGCGAGTGCCTTGACCACGTTCTTCTGTACGGACCTCCGGGACTTGGTAAAACCACGCTCTCGTGCATAATCGCGAATGAAATGGGCGTTAATATACGCATAACCTCGGGTCCCGCGATTGAGAAAGCGGGCGATTTGGCGGCGCTGCTTACAAATCTTCAGCCGAACGATGTGCTGTTTATTGACGAAATTCACCGTCTCTCAAGACAGGTGGAGGAAGTTCTTTATCCCGCAATGGAGGACTACGCTCTCGATATAGTTATGGGAAACGGTCCTGCGGCGCGTTCGATACGAATTGATTTGCCGAAATTTACGCTGATTGGAGCTACAACCCGTTCGGGACAGCTCTCCGCGCCGCTGCGAGATAGATTTGGCGTAGTTCAGCGGTTAGAGCTGTACACTCCCGCACAGCTGTGTGATATTGTTCAGCGTTCAGCGATTATTCTGGGTATTCCGTGCGATAGGGACGGCGCAATGGAGATTGCGAAGCGTTCGCGCGGTACTCCCCGTATCGCAAACCGTTTGCTGAAGCGCGTTCGTGACTTTGCGGAGGTTTTGGGTGACGGAAAAATAACACGTGAAATTGCGGATAAGGCTCTCGGAAAGCTGGAGATTGATGAGTTAGGGCTTGACAGCCTTGACAAGCGGCTGCTTGAAATGATAATCAAGGGCTATAAGGGTGGACCTGTCGGCTTATCCACGCTTGCTTCGGCTTTGAACGAGGAAGCGGTTACGCTGGAGGACGTTTGTGAGCCGTACCTTATGCAGCTTGGGTTTGTCGCAAAGACGCCTAAGGGCAGAATTGCCACGGAGCTTGCTTACAAACACCTTGGAATTGCGCACGATGACAGCGGACAGCAGACCTTGAGCGATTTTTAAACGGAGTTTTTATGATAGTATGTGCAAATAACGGAAATTTCCCTGCTAATAACACCGAAGAGCTTAAAACCGCACTCAATGCGGCGTGCGGAGAAATCTGGCTTGGAGAGGGAACAGATACATACCCGTGCATAGCGATACTTTGCTGTGAGGACGGCGCTTCGCTCAACTATTTCGCGTCAGAGGGCGGCGATATGTATGTTTCGGTAGGCGATAAATCAAAGCGCGGTACGATTGACGTGAATATAGACGGAGAAGCGTATCAGATAGAGCGCTCGCAGATTATTCCTTTTGAGAAGCTACTTCCTTGCGCGGAGGAGTTTATGAGGAATACCGCGCTTCCTGATTGCATTGCGTGGGAGAAATTGTGATAAAGAGGATAAATGATGAGATTATCGGATAAATGGATTGATTACGAACTTCTTGACTGCTCAGACGGAGAGCGGTTGGAGCGTTGGGGGAAGGTTACCCTTATTCGTCCCGACCCGCAGATTATCTGGAACGACAGCAAGAACGCTCCCGGGTGGAATAACGCTCACGCAAGGTATATCCGTTCATCAAGCGGCGGAGGTGCGTGGGATTATAAACGAAAGCTCCCCGAGGAGTGGGAGATAAGCTACGGCAAGCTTCGCTTTAAGGTGAAGCCTACGGGATTTAAGCATACGGGGCTTTTTCCCGAACAGGCGGTGAATTGGGACTACTGTTCGGAGCTGATTAAATCCGCAAATCGTCCGATAAACGTGCTCAACCTCTTTGCGTATACGGGAGGTGCAACGCTTGCCTGTGCGGCGGCGGGAGCTTCGGTGTGTCATTGCGATGCGGTTAAGGGTATGGTGGATTGGGCGCGTTCAAACGCCGCTCTTTCGGGTTTATCCGACAAGCCTATCCGCTGGATTGTAGATGACGCGAATAAGTTTATCAAGCGCGAAATCCGCCGTGGAGTTAAGTATGACGGCATTATTCTTGACCCTCCCAGCTACGGACGCGGAACTAACGGGGAGATGTGGAAACTGGAGGACAGCATATACGGCTTGATGTGTGATATAACTCAGCTTTTGAGCGACAAGCCGCTTTTTGTGCTTCTGAACAGTTATACAACAGGACTGTCGGCTTCGGTGATGAGCTATCTGCTTCACACGACTATCGGCAAGAAGTTCGACATTGAAATTGTCTCGGAGGAAATCGGACTCCCCGTAAAACAGACAGGATTGCCGCTTCCTTGCGGAAGTACCGCTGTTGTAAGTTTTAAATAACAACTATAACGCTCCTTGATGGGGCGTTCAGGCTGTCGATAAAGGCACATCTACTTCGTCAACGGCTTGTCGGCAGGCATAAAGCCTAGCCGACAAGCCGTTTCCTCGTATCTGTACCTTTCTCGCCAGCATGTTTTGGGACTTTTTTAATATGCGGGATGCTCCTTGATGGGGCGTTATTTTGTAGAATTAAAAAAACAATATTCCGGTTTGTTTTGGTATATTGTACTAAATAAACCCGAATAATTTGTGCAAATTTTCACCATAAATAACTACAGAATTATTCGTATATTAAACAGCAGGGGTGGTGACGGAATGACTGACAGCCGTTTTGAAATCTGCATTCAGCTTATACGGAAGGGAGAAAGGGAAGGTCTTCGTGAGATATATGAGGAGTACTTCAAACTAATCTTTTCCGTTATGCAAAGCGTTGTGCAAAACAGGGAGGAAGCCGAGGACTTGACCTCCGAATTCTTTATAAAGCTCTGGGATAAGCTCGCAGACGCTTATAAAAGCGGGAACGGGCATAAGGCGTGGTTAGCTGCGGCAGCACGGAATATGGCGAAAGACCGCCGCCGCAGAAACAGCCGCACAGAAACAACGCTGGATTCACAGGAAGAAACCTGCGGAATACCCGAACCCAAAAGCGGAGAAAACCTTGAGGGAGCAGTTATTGGCAGCATAACCGTAAGTGAGGCTCTTGCGGTGCTAAGCGAACCGGAA
>JBJESC010000087.1:0-4444 GCA_051882615.1 Oscillospiraceae bacterium | reverse complement strand
GGCTCATAACCCGAAGGTCGTTGGTTCAAATCCAGCTCCCGCAACCAAAGCAAAGCCTCGTCGTTCTGGAAATGACGAGGCTTTTCCTATATTTCTAGACAAATCGCTATGCCGAAATACTGCTGTCTATGCCAAACTTTTTGGACGGCTTTTTGTCGGTTCGGGTGGTTTGGCAAATGCAAAAACTCCGCCGATATGCTTCGGCGGAGTTCATATATTATCTGTCCCTTATCAGAAATCAACCTCTGTGTCATAGTAGCAGCACTTGAGCAGCTTCTCCATCTCCTCAACAGAGGGCTGACGTGGATTGGAGCCTGTGCAGGCGTCTGCGATTGCGTTCTTTGCAATCTCGGGCAGTCTCTCGAGGAATACGTTCTCGGGAACAAAGCCCTGCTCGCAGGGATAGCTGTCTGCACCGTAGTTCTTGATGCAGTGCGGAATTCTGAGGTCGTCGTTCATCTTGCGGAGGTACTTGATGAGAGCCTTTACTTTGTCGTCGTCGGACGCATTCTTGTCAGCAATTCCCATATAGTCAACGATTACTCCGTAGCGCTTCTTTGCGGTTTCGTCCTTTGCGTTGAACGCGATAACCTTGGGCAGATACATAGCGTTTGCCGCACCGTGAATGATATGCGCGCCGTAATCGGCGAAAGCAGCACCTGTCTTGTGAGCCATCGAGTGAACGATACCGAGCAGAGCGTTTGAGAACGCCATACCTGCGAGGCACTGTGCGTTGTGCATACGGTCTCTTGCTGCCATATCGCCGTTATAGGACTTTACGAGATCGTTCATAATCATCTCGATTGCGTGGATTGCAAGCGGGTCTGTGTAATCGCAGTTTGCGGTGGATACATACGCTTCAACAGCGTGTGTCATAGCGTCCATTCCGGTATGTGCAACGAGCTTCTGAGGCATTGTCTCCGCAAGCTCGGGGTCAACGATAGCTACATCGGGAGTAATCTCAAAGTCTGCAATCGGGTACTTAATGCCCTTGCTGTAATCGGTAATAATGGAGAATGCGGTAACCTCGGTTGCAGTACCCGAAGTAGAAGAAACAGCGCAGAAATGCGCTTTCTTACGAAGCTCGGGAATGCCGAACACCTTGCACATATCCTCGAATGTGCAGTCGGGATACTCGTACTTAATCCACATAGCCTTTGCAGCGTCAATAGGCGAGCCGCCGCCTATTGCAACAATCCAGTCGGGCTGGAATTCAAGCATTGCGTCAGCACCGCGCATAACGGTTTCAACAGAGGGGTCAGGCTCAATGCCGTCGAAAATTTTAACTTCCATTCCTGCTTCCTTGAGGTAAGCTTCTGCTTTGTCGAGGAAGCCGAACCGCTTCATAGAACCGCCGCCTACGCAGATAATCGCTTTCTTGCCCTTGAAGGATTTAAGAGCCTCAAGAGAACCTTTTCCGTGGTAAATATCACGGGGGAGAGTAAAACGTGCCATAATAAAACCTCCAACAAATTTTCTTATTAAAGGTAACTCGCTTAGTACCTTATATGTGCATTTTAACATAAAAATCTTCATTTGTTAAATGCTTTTCAGGTATATTGCTGTGCGATTTTTGATATATCAATCTCTTGAAGTAGATTTTTTGATTGACAGTTTAAAGATTTGGTGATATAATGAAGGCAATGAATAATTTGGAGAAAGAGGGACTGCTGTGGATAAAAAAACTAAAATTGATATGGACACTATTTCGCTTACCGAACTGATTGACGTCAGTATTCTTCAGAGAATGCAGGACACATTCTCTGCAATGGCGAGAATGGCGGCGCTTACAACCGATGAGAACGGAACTCCCGTAACTGTGGGAACGCATTTTTCGGAATTCTGCAGCGACTTTTGCCGTAAGTCTCCCATTGGCAGAGCGCGCTGCGAACAGTGCGACAAAATGGGGGCTGTTATGGTTCTGGAAGCCAAAAAGCCTGTTTCCTATTTTTGCCATGCTAATCTTGTGGATTTTGCTGCGCCGATTATGCTTGGCGACCGTATGATAGGAAGCTTTATCGGCGGTCAGGTGCTGAGTTCACCGCCGGATTTGGAACGAATGCGCCGGATTGCACACGAAATAGAGGTTGATGAAGAAAGCTTTATTGAGGCTGCTAAGAAAACTCAGATAGTTCCTCAGGCGGCAATTGATCGTTCCACGAAATTTATATTTGAATTTGCAGGGATTATATCCGATATGGCTTACAAGGAGCTCCGTTCCAGAGAGCTGAGCTGTGAAGCAATGCAGGCTTCTACCCAGAAGTCCGACTTTCTGGCGAATATGAGCCATGAAATCCGTACTCCTATGAACGCTGTTCTTGGTATGGCGGAGCTTGCTCTGCGCGAGGAGATGTCTCCTCAGGCGCGGCAGTATGTCAAGCAAATCCGCTCCTCGGGAAAAAATCTTCTCGTAATCATAAACGATATTCTTGACTTCTCCAAAATTGAATCCGGCAAGATGAATATTGTGGAGGTTGTCTACGAGTCGCTTTCCATAATCAACGATATATCAAACATTGTAAACAACAGAATTGGCGAAAAGGATATAGAGTTCATTGTGGATTTGTCTCCCGATATTCCGCACGAATTGTTCGGAGATAACGTAAGAATTCATCAGATACTGATAAATCTTCTGAACAATGCGGTAAAGTTTACCAAGCAGGGCAGAGTTGGGCTGAAGATGTATTCCGAACCGATTGATGAAAATAATGTTCTGCTGAAAGCAGAAATTTCCGATACCGGCATGGGAATAAAGAAAGAGGATATGCACAAGCTCTTCCATTCTTTCCAACAGTTGGACAGCAAACGCAACCGAAACGTAGAGGGAACAGGGCTGGGACTTGCGATTTCTCAGCAGCTCCTAAACCTTATGCACGGCAAAATTTCGGTGGAGAGCGAGTACGGAAAGGGGACAACTTTCTTTGTTGAAATCCCTCAGAAAGTAATCAGCACAACACCGATTGCGGAAACCTCCGACGAGGGAATTTCCGTTGCAATAATGATTCAGAACGACTATGTTCTGGAACAGATAGAGCGCGATTTGGACAGGAAGAACATTGCCTATACAGATTTCCGCAAGGGCGGTTCGCTGGAGGACATCAAGGGCGGATTTCTTATTATTGACCGTGCGCTGTTTGACGGTACAGTTAAGAACTTTATTACCGAAAACAGTGACGTTAAATGCCTTATTGTGGAACCGTATGACGCGGTGGAGGATATACGTCTGCCGAATGTCCGTTACCTGAAGAAGCCCGTTTATTCCGTAACGCTTTATTCCGCGATGGGCTTGTCCGGCGAAGTCAAAATCGGCGACAATGAGGGAAACGATTTCGTTTTTACTGCTCCCGACGCGCATATTCTTATCGTTGACGACAACCCGATAAACCTCACGGTGGCAAGCGGAATTCTTGAGCCTCTCAAAATGCAGATTGACACCGCAAACGGCGCAACGGAAACGCTTGAAAAGGTTAAGGAAATCAAATACGACATCATCTTTATGGACCACATGATGCCCGATGTTGACGGAGTGGAGACCACCCATATTGTCCGCCGGATGATACCGGGTTATGAAGAAGTTCCGATTATCGCGCTTACGGCTAACGCAATAGGCGGTACGAAGGAGATGTTCCTGCGCGAGGGAATGAATGATTTTGTGGCGAAGCCGATTGAGACTAAGGAAATTGTTGCAATGGTGAGAAAGTGGCTTCCTGCGGACAAGATTGTTCCCGTTGGAATTGATGAAGCCGTTCCCGAGAAAAAAGAAACGCTGAATATTGACGGGCTTAACGTTGAAAACGCGATTAAACTGCTCGGAAACGAAACCCTGCTTATGCAGGTTATGCGCGAATACTACCGTTCGCTTGACAAGCGTGTAGCCGAGCTTTCCGATATGCTTGAAAAGAACGATTTTGTCAACTACACAATCAACGTTCACTCGCTCAAGAGTACATCCCGTCAGATTGGCGCGGACGAGCTCGGCGAGCTTGCGTATCAGCTGGAAATGGCGGGAAAAGAGGGCAGCGAGGGCTTTATCCGCTCGCATCACGGCGAACTTGTGGCACTGTGCGGCAAGGTCAAGGATATTCTGAAAGGAGTTTTCCCCGATGAGGTGATTGAAGCGCAGCAGCCTCAGCAGGCTCAGTCTGCCGACGCGGAGACTGTCCGCGGGCTTCTGGACGAGCTTGCCGCGGCTGTCGGAGCGTTCGACACCCTTGCTATTGACGAGGCTGTTGAGAAGATGTCGGAATACACCTACGAGGGAGACGCGAAAGCGCTCTTTGAGAGCCTTAAAACAGCGGCTGCCGAGTGCGATACGGATATATGCACTCAGGTGATTGAGGAGTGGCGCAGCCTTCTGTAATTGACGTAAAAAGAACTCCGCAGGGTATATGAAGTGCCCCCTGTCAAGTAGACAGATGAAAAAATAAAAGATTTTTTAAAATTT
>JBJESC010000086.1:0-4455 GCA_051882615.1 Oscillospiraceae bacterium | reverse complement strand
TACTGTAACGCAGTTCCCGCAAATGCTCCCACTTTTCGATTTCAGCCGACCATGTGTCCCGAGCAACACGCAGCGGGGCTACCACAAGTACTTTATGCACCTCAAAGCTGTCAAAAAGCAAGTCGTTTATTGCCGTCAGTGAAATGCTTGTCTTGCCTAAGCCCATATCTAACAGGAGCGCTGAAACAGGGTGAGTGATTATGAAATCGGCGGCATAACGCTGATAATTATGGGGTTCGTATTTCATCAAGTATCGCTCCTATCTGTTCCGCACTATCAATGACATACACACGGAAACCGAGTTTCATCAATGTTTTGTGCCTTGCGATTTGTAACGGTCGGGGTTTCTTGCCTGGGGCTTTCAGTTCCGCAAAGGCAATCATGCCGCTCGGGAAAAGTATTAGTCTGTCCGGCATTCCATCAAAATTTGGTGAAACGAATTTCAAGCACAGACCGCCTTTCTTCTTGACCGCCTGCACCAGCTTCTGTTCTATCTGTTTTTCACGCATTTTCTGCTCCTTTATCCTCAACGGTGCAGGTCGGTGAACCTCATTTCATAAAACTCTCTATAAGGTATTTTTTGTCAATAAAACAGCCCTAAAGGGGGTTTTATACTAAGACCTTCACCGACCTGCACCTTTTTGTTTTAACCCTCCATAAAATCAGATTTCAAGCGGATTCCGTAAACCAAGATACCTGTTTTTGACTTTCGCTTTTCAAACCCTGCGGTATCAAGTCCTGTATAGAAATCCGTGGTGCTTCTCGTGTATTCGCCCGTCCTCGCACAGTAGGCACGATACTCTTGATAAAGCTCGCCCGACTTCTGTGTATATGATGGGTCTACCTCGCAGCAGTCCTCAATGAACATTGAAAGCCAATCGTTGTTCTCGCGATAATGCGCTATCGCATCACTTACGCACTGCGGAATACTCAGCTTGAAATTACATTCAATTACTTTCCGCGCTCCCTCGATTATCCAAACCAGCACAGCTCCGCCTGCTTTTTCAGCAAGGTAGTCCGCATAATTTTTGATGTCGGATTTGCCCTCAATTTTAGCGTTAAAGGGAATGACGATAAGCCTTCTCCAAGTACCCTCGTCATTAGCGCCGACTCTCGGAAGATGGTTTGTGTACAGAACAAGCGTGTGGGTAGGGGTATATTTGAACGGGTCGCGGTATTTCTTTTCTGCGGAAACTTCATCGGTCGAACACAGCTGTTTTACCACAGAGGTATTCAGCCGCATACCCTCCTCGAGTTCTGCGGCGATAACAAGCCGCTTTCCCTTAAGTTCAGCCATCTCAGGCTTGACATTTCGCTTGCAGCCAACGGTGAGGGCATCGGCAGATATACTGCCGCTGTACGAACCAAGCACCCTCGCGATTGTGTTCCAGAATGTGCTCTTACCGTTGCGACCCTCCCCATACGAGATTATAAGAGCCTCAATATACACTTTTCCGATTGCCGCAAGACCGACTATTTGTTGAACATAGTCAATCAGTTCGTTATCGCCACAGAAAAAACTAATCACCGCGTCAAGCCATATATCCATATTCTCATCGTTGGGAGAAACGGCGGTCACTTTGGTTATGAGGTCGTCAGCAGAATGTTCCGTACTTGTCCCTGTTCGCAAATCGTATGTAGCAGCAGGAGTGTTAAGCAGACATTCCTGCGAATCGAACTCTTTTATATCCCGCAGAAGCATAGGTTTTGCCGCCTGTAACGCAGAAGTGATATACTTCATATCCCTGCGTTTCATAACAAAAGATTTGTATACAAGCGCCGCCATGTACTCTGCAAATGCTTTTTCGTTTTTCTCATCGATTGACTTTTCCAGAGCTTTTCCGCCTGTCATTACAGTTTCCTTGTCAAGGCCCGATTTAATAAGAGCCTGCTGTGCCTTTTCCAGAGCAGTTTTGGCTTCGTCAAGCTGTCTGTCGAGGAAGTCCTCGCAAGCACCGACCGCAAGCTGCTTTGACTCCGCCCAACGAATACCGTCATAGCGCATATAATCCGTAGCATCCGTGTAGACAAGTTCGCCGCCGTATTCGCGGGCGAGGACTTTAGCTTGTCCGATATCCGAGTAATCTTCGGGTTTCAGATTAAATCCCGAATTATACTTCTCGGGAGGAATATATCCGTCCTGCTTGGACACCTTTTTGCCAAACTTCACGGCGCTGTTCCAGATTGTCTGAAGCTCCGAATCATCAAGCGGAGGGTCGCATTTTTCAGCCTGTTTCAGAAACTGCTGATATGCTTCATCTGTATTTCCGAACCGCTTAATGATCCGCCCAGCATAGTGCGACATCGTGCTGTTGCGGCTGCCCTCGGGTACGGTATGGCTGTCATTATCCCACCGCTCAAAGTCTGCATTATCAAGGAAATCCACAATAGATAAATCGCCGTTGAATACCTCAACCTGCGGATTGGGAACACCGAAAAGCAGTCTTGCGCTGTCGAGAGCATTCTTGTCGAAGTACGGAAACTCAGCTGCAATGCGCTTTTTCAAGGTTGTATATTCTCCGCTGTCTGTAATCGGAGGAATAGGATAATACACATGAAATCTCGGTCTAGGAGATTTGCCGCTTTTCGGCAGCATATTATTGCGACTGTAAACTACCACAAACTCTACCCCCGGAAAAGCCATAGCCACTTCAAGCGGTGTAACCCAATCATTCGGGTCGTCCGAGTGGTCGTTGTCACAATCCATCGGAACATTATCTGCGGATATGAAATCCGAATTGCTGCGGTGATTGTTCTTATACTCGGCGGTTACATGGTCAAATTCTGCCGCCGCTTTCATAGAGGTTTCATCTGTTATTATGTGCTTGTTAGGGTAGATGCTGTTAGACAGACTGCCTATACTGTTCGCAGCGTATATGGTAAAAATCATCTTCTGACCTCCTCTAGCCCGCTAGTGAAATAGCGAATATTATTCTGCCAGCGCTTTGCAAGTTTAATTTCGTGCTCCATGCCCTCTGTGATAACATTGCCGAACGCCCACAGCTCACGACATTTACCGAGCAGGACATAGTTTATTGTGTGCGTTGCAAGATATCGCTCTGCCGGGTCATTATCGTCCATAAACTGCGGATAGAGCAAATGTGGTGCAAGGGGGATAGTACGTTTTTCCAATGCAAAACGGCAATAGCGTCTTGCATTTTGAATATTCTCTTCGATATTTCCGGAATAGGGACTGCATACATAAACCACAGGTCTGAACCCATCGCCGCCGGGAGCGGCTGCCCTAAGAGCAGCCTCCTCCTGGTTTAAGATATTGGTTATTGCAACATACGGTGTCGGGTCATAATAGCGCTCGGAATTGTAAATATCAATCTTCACCGCTAACCTCCCGTTCCATAATAGGCAATATACCGTTCTCTTTCAGAAGTCCATAGATAAACAGTCTGCCCTGCTGTGTCCAGTAGGTGTGTATCTTAGTATGAATCGTACCATCGTTTCCGGGATAGCTATGTGTTTTGGTGCTGGTGTACCCTTTCTCAGCATACTTCTGATAAAGCAGCCAGATTTTGTTGCCCTGCTTGAACTGAACACCCTTTTCGTAAAGATAACGGTTCATTCGATTCGCACTCCAGCCATAGTCCTTAGCGATAGTTGATATAGCAACGAGGTCTTTGCAGTTAAGCACTACATCGTAATAAGATGCTTTCGGCTTCATTTCCGTAATCTGCTGATTCTGAACTGCAACGGTATGCTCGAGCATTACTCTGTGTTCGCGCTCTGCTTTCAGCTCAGTAAGAGCCGCTATCAACATATCCGGGTTTTCAAGAAGCTCGTTCACAGCATATACACCGTGCTTACGAATTGCAGGAAGTACCTCGTTTGTTATCCAGCGCTTGAACTTCTTTGCGTTGGGGAGCTTGCTGGAAAGAACCAAGCTATACAGACCGCTTTCGTTGATAACAGTTAAACCCCGATTCGGAATTTCAAAGGTCGTGTTTTTCGACCTTTGAATTACACGCTTGTCCTCCTCATCGACATGAACCGAAATAGCGTCCTTGGTATTACTGTAACCGAGAATTTCAGCTACATCCTTTCCAACAAAATAAGGTATACCATCTAAAGTAAAGGTACGCACAGAACCGTATTCCGAGTTCTCAAAAATCTTCATTTCAAACATAGAAATGACCTCCTAAAAAAATAATCTTGAGGTTGCCCTCTGCCTAATAGCCTCGACAGACAATCAGATTGGACAGCTTACCAAAAAACTTTCGCACACTTTTTCTTTGCGCGCTGCAGACGCTTGTAGATTGCGTCCCTATGTACACCGATTTCATCTGCATAATCTTCGGGAGTCTTTCCGTCAAGAACGATTGCGATAAGCACCTCTGCATACTCGGACTTCAGCAGCATTCTAAGTTTCTGGCATACGGCATCATAATCCTCCTTACGTTCGCGCCGCTCCTCATCGGAATAATCCGGGACGAAATCCAGTCC
>JBJESC010000085.1:0-4463 GCA_051882615.1 Oscillospiraceae bacterium | reverse complement strand
CTCAATAGGCTTTGCAAGAAAGTCGTTAAGCCCCTCCTGTATGAACATCTCTCTTACGCCGTTTACAGCGTTTGCCGTAAGCGCTATGATGGGAAGCTTTTTGTAATACTCGCCCTCCATACCTCTGATTATCTTGGTTGCTTCAATTCCGTCCATTTCTGGCATCATATGGTCCATAAACACTATGTCAATATCCTTGGAGCGAAGCATATTTATCGCCGCAGGTCCGCTCTCCGCCGTGATTAACTGCATGTGATACGGCTGCATCAGCCCGACAGCGACCTTGATGTTTATCGCGTTATCGTCAACAATGAGCACTCTCGCCTTAGGTGCCGAAAACCGTATATCCGAGCCTCTGCGCTCATTGAGATTAAGCACGACATTCTCGTTATTAAGCGCCGAAGCAACGGAAATTGCGTAGAGCGGCTTATAAATGCACTTGACGTTCTCGGGAAGCTCAATCGCGTCCATTCTCTCCTGAATTACGAACACTTCCGACTTCTCCGCAAGCTTGTCATAGAGCTCCGAATTGCCGATATACTCCTCTTTACCCGCAAAGTAATGCGTTATATTTCCGCTCTCTGCCACTGACTTCAGCTCTTCATCGGTTCCGCAGCACCTGAAGTCAACGTTAAGCTGCTTACCCATTTCTCCGAAATGCCTGCTGTATCTGTTGCCCGTGTTGTCATTTCCGAAATATCCCAAAGCATGAATGCCCTGAGGCTCTTTGATTGTGACAAACGGTCTGTCGTCCGAAACCTTAACGGGAATAACGAAGTGGAATTCCGAGCCCTTGCCGTATGTGCTCTTTACACCGATAAAGCCGCCCATCTGCGTGATAAGACGCTTGGATATGGCAAGTCCGAGTCCCGTTCCTTCAACGGAGCGGTTCTTCTTGGTATCCACCTGACGGAAGCTGGTGAACAGCTTTTCAATATTCTCCTCGGTAATGCCTATACCCGTATCGGCAACGGAAACCCTGAGATTTATGCCGTAATCCTGCTTTGACTGCGATACGGTAAGCGTTACGCAGCCCTTTTCTGTATACTTGATAGCGTTGGTCATAAGGTTTACTATAACCTGTCTTATACGAACCTCGTCTCCGATAATTCCTCGCGGAATATTCGGGTCCGCCTTGACGATAATCTCCAGCTTCTTGTTTCCTCTTCTTGCTTCGGACATATTGATTACGGTGTTAAGCGTGGAGGCTATGTTGAATTCTTCGGGAATAAGCTCCAGCTTTCCCGACTCAATCTTGGAAAAATCAAGAATATCGTTGATAATGGAAAGCAGACTTCTTCCCGCAGTCTGAATATTAAAGCAGTTTTCGCGAACGCTCTCCGAAAGCCCCGTTTCGCGGAGAATAAGCTCACACATACCCACGATTGCGTTCATAGGAGTGCGTATTTCATGGCTCATATTCGCAAGGAAATCGGATTTGTAGTGCTCTGCGAGTCTTGCCTCTTCCACGCTCTGTTTGAGCTCCACCTCTTGTTTATTCATACTGCCGATAAACAGCACCAGGAACATAAGCGCCATTATCATAACAGAAATTCTCACAATAAAGTTGATTATATCAAGCGTTGTATCAAAGCAAATGCTGTTCATCACAAAAATGTGAAAAAGCAACCCGCCCAGAATAAGCAGTGCATACGAAACCAACAGCTTTACGTCCTTATAGACGGATATCAGTATCGCCGCACCTATAAAAACCGCTATTGACTGATAGAAATTTCTTTCCGCAATACTGCAAGCAAAAATATTCGCAACGGAAAACAGCATAAGGACAACCGACTGTGCTTTAACCGGCACCTTTGGGTGAAAGGTCATAATCGTCAGGACAATGGAATTAGCGCCAAGCATCGCATTTATCCACGGACACCAACCGCTGAACACGCTCATTGCACACATTACAAGAGTGCAGAGCATATAAACCACCAAAGCCGATTTCGCCGCTGTTTTCTTGTTTCCAACAATATCGGTAAAATTCATTTTGTCCTGCTCCTTAAATCGGTTAACTGACACGACAATACAAATAGTCGATTACAATCGTTTATACGGTTCTGAGTGAAGAAATGTAACAGTTTTTCTACGAAATATATATGTGTTATTGTAACATATCCGCATGCAAAAGTCAATAATTTCCTTGATAATTTTGCTTTTCAAACTCAAACAACACAATCTCGGTTTTGCCGATAATCTCTCAATTTATCGAGTGCAGAACCTTGAAAAAGCGCAGGCTGTATGCTATAATAAAAGTAATGTTAAAGGCAACACCGCACAATTAACGGCTAACGCCTTTGCTGAGTGAGCGCTCTGTTGCGCGGCGTCCTTGCCGCGCTTTGGCGCTCACCTTGCAACGTCGTGTTGCCGCACGCTTGCTTGCAGCTTTTCCGCCATAGCGTTTTGCGCAGAGCGCATAATGCGTGCACAAAATTTCGCTTGACCGCATTATCTGCTGCGCAGAAAACGCTGCGCCAGCCCGCCTGCGCTCAATTTGTACAATCTGACGAAAAATCTGCTGGCGCAATCGCACGACAATAACTGTGCGGTGTTGCCCAAAATTTAAAAAACGTCCCGCTGGGGATAAAAGGCACTTGATGCCACACTTTAATTAAACACGGAGGATAACACATTATGGAAATGACACCCGAAACTATGAAGATTTTAGCTAACGCTATCGTTCTCGGCGCTTCGGCATTGGGCGCAGGTACTGCGATGATCGCAGGTCTCGGCCCCGGTATCGGTGAGGGCTACTGCGGCGGTCAGGCAGTTGCGGCTATCGGCAGACAGCCCGAGGCTTCCGGCGCAATCACAAGAACTATGATTATCGGTGACGCGCTCGCAGAGACAACCGGTCTTTACGCGCTCGTTGTAGCACTTCTCCTTATGTACGCTAACCCGCTTCTCGGCAAGCTCATTCAGTAATAAGTCGGATTAGTTTATTGGGAGGAGGAAAATGGCAATGCTGAATATTCTCAGCAACGTAAGCGCAGCGGCGGAAGGCAGAGACTGGTATGAAGCACTCGTATCCATTAACCCCGTCACCATTGTTTTCACGCTGATAAATACGCTCATTATCTTCCTTATTTTCAGATTTCTCCTGTATAAGCCTGTTTGCAAAATCCTTGACAAGCGCAAGGAAATGGCGGCAGCCGAGATTTCCGAGGCTCAGAAAGCCAAGGAGGCTGCTTTAAAGGCTGAGGAGGAATACACAGCACGTCTTGCCGAGGCTAAGAACGAAGCCGCTGAAATCGTAAAGCAGGCTACGCTCAGAGCCCAGAAGCGTGAGGAGGAAATCGTTACCGAAGCCAATCAGAAGGCGGCGGACATCCGCGCCAAGGCTGAGGAGAACATTGAGCGCGAAAAACAGAAGGCAGTCAACGAAATCAAGGACGAAATCTCCGAGATGGTTGTTATGGCTGCAAGCAAGGTCGTTGAGAAGGAAATATCCGCCAAGGACAACGAGGCTCTTATCTCGAAGTTCTTGAACGAGGTTGAGTCGGTTTAATATCGCTCAGCCCTTAGAGAAAGGAATTTGCTATGAACGACAAGGCTGAAAAGGTATACGGCGAAGCGTTCTTCGAGTTGTGCGAGGAACAGGGCGACGCCGTTATGAAGGATATACTCGCAGAGCTTACCGCACTCGACGGAATTTTCAATGAAAATCCTGAGTTCGTAAAGCTTATGAGTACGCCCACAGTTGCGGTTGACGAAAAGATTGCTCTCGTGGAGGAAATGGGAAAAGCGGGCGGAATAAGCGAGCTCACCACGAATTTGCTTTGCCTGCTGGCTGAAAAGAACCGTTTCGGCTGCTTTTCGGGAATAATCAAGTACTACCGTGCGGAGTATAACGAGCGGTTCAAGCTCGCGGATATTACGGTAACAAGCGCACAGCCGCTGACTGACGCTCTCAGAGAGCAGATTGCCGCGAAGATGTCGCAGATTATCGGCAAGACCGTCACCATTACCGAAAAGGTTGACGACAGTCTTATCGGCGGCGTTATCATCGACTACGGCAGCCGCCGCTATGACGGCAGCGTTAAGGCAAGACTTAACGCACTTAAAAACGAACTCGCTTCTATCATTTGAGCGCGTTCGCTTTCACTAAATTATAGAAGGGATGTATGTTAAATGGATTTACGCCCCGATGAAATAACGGGCCTTATCAAAGCCCGCATTAAAAACTACAATGCTAAAATCCAGCTCGGCGACGTTGGTACTGTTGTCACCGTCGGCGACGGTATCGTGCGTATTCACGGTCTTGAAAAGTGTATGCTTAACGAGCTGCTGGAGTTCGAGAACGGCGTTCAGTGTATGGCGCTCAACCTCGAGCAGGACTTTGTAGGTGCGGTAATGTTGGGTTCCGATTCGGGAATTAAAGAGGGCGACACCGTAAAGCGCACCAACTCCATCGTGTCCGTACCCGTTGGAGAAGAGCTTCTCGGACGTGTCGTAAACTC
>JBJESC010000084.1:0-4470 GCA_051882615.1 Oscillospiraceae bacterium | reverse complement strand
TATCCTTATCCAATTAACAACCTCTTATCATCTTCAATATTCTTAATTAAAGAGGATAAAGACTTGCGCTGCGAAGAGAGATAAAGGCTGTCGATGGTTAGCACATCAACGTGAAGTCCGAGTGCTTCTTCAAGGTCGCAGACAAATCCAACGAATTTCAGTCCCAATCCTTTTTTATATCTTACCAATAAATCAACATCGCTTTTTTCCGTAGCTTCGCCGCGAGCATAGGAACCGAACAGCCAAATTTCTTCAATACCATATTGGTCGGCAACAGGCTTGACAATATCTCTGATTTCATCAATAGTGTAGATTTTATTCATACCATCAGCCCTTTCTGCACACTATGCTTCATTTACTATATTGTACATCAGTTTTATGCTTTTGTCAATGAGGGGACAGGTGCGACACCGTGTCGCACCCCTCTGAAAATCTATTGAAAATCCTTGCACAAAGGTTGACAAATCAAGAAAAACGGGATATAATATACTTAGTAGATTTACTGTGTTTGCTAAGTGATTTATTCGGAGGTGATATTATGAGCAACAGCACAGTTACCTGCTCTTTTGTGATGGATAGGGACACCTACAACACATTCAAGAGCATTGTCAGCAAGAACGGCGAGAATGTAAAGGGGAATATCGTCAGATATATGCAAAGCGTTATCAAATACGACACTCCCAACGCCGACACCATAATGGCAATTCAAGAGGTTCAGGAGCTTAAAAAAGACCCGAACAAACGAGTGTATTCTTCTTTCAGCGAGGTTTTAAAGGAGCTTGACGAAGATGAGTGATAAACCCAAATACAATCTTGTCCTAACCTCAATGTTCAAGAAGGACTTAAAGGCAATTAAGAAACGTGGTTATAACCTTGGTTTGCTAAATGATGTTGTGGATATTCTTTCGTCAGGCTTAGCTTTGCCTGAAAAATATAAAGACCACAACCTTATCGGGAATTACAAGGGGTGCAGAGAATGCCACATAACCCCCGATTGGTTATTGATTTATGAAATCTCCGACAACGAGTTAATTCTCTACCTTACCCGAACCGGAACACACAGCGACTTGTTTTGATAGAAAACCCACCTTTCTCACTTCAAGAAAGGTGGGCTTTTTACTGTAGGTGTGACACCGTGTCGCACCTAAATCATTCTTCGGGACTATCCTGTTCCAACTCTTCTTCAAGTTCAGCGATGGTAGCTCTCAACTCTGCGTTCTCGGCTTCGAGGGAACGTATAGTTTCATCACGTTGTGCAAGCTCCAGCCCAAGGTGCATTACTCTGGTCTGCAATTCCTGCCAATTTGTAATAAAGGCATTAAGTGTATCGAGCACTCCCTGCTGAGTAGTACTCATATTATTTCTTCGTTCCTCAATTGTGTGAACAGCTGAGGCGATTGAAGCTATATCCGTGTTTTTTTCAGAAATACAACGCTTCAATTCTTCGTGCTGCTTTGACAAGTTTTCGTGCTGCTTTGTCAGTGAACAGTCATCTATACCAACACCAAGCTGGTCTGATATTGATTTTGTCCCAACGCCAAGCTGTTCTGAAATCGACCTACTTCCAACACCAAGCTGCTCAGAAATCGACTTCCCCTCGACGCCAAGCTGTTCATCTATCGACTTTCTGCTCGTACCAAGCTTATTATCGAGTTGCCTTTTCATAGACGCTTCGTCCTCTCCAAAGCCAAGATGGCGGAGCGTTTCGTTTAGTTTTCGGTTTTGCCCGATTACCGTAACAATTCCCGTAATGATTGCCGCAACAATTCCTGCAGCACCGCCTATTATAGCGGCAGATAATTCTCCCATATGTAACACCTCCGTACAAAATAACGCTATCGGGATATGAATGAAAAAAACACCAAGAATTAAAAAAATATGTCCCATTATGTTTGCCTCCTTGATTATATCATTTTGGATAGTTTGCAACCCTCCGGTGCGACACTCTCCGGTGCGACACCGTATCGCTCTGTCCGAACGCTCATCAGTACGAACAGGAAATCATTTCTTGCCGTACATATCGTGATTAACCCGCGAACGGTAGTAGTTATCCATCGTGCTGGGGGCGTTGTAGAGGGCGGTTATCAGATATGCACGAATATTCCGTATCTCGCTTGAATTCTTATGCAGTGCAGTCAGAACATAGTCGATATGGTTTTCGTTCTGCTTGAGCGTCAATCCCATCAATCACATCAGTTTTTTTGGCGAGTAGCAGGGGAGTTGGAGGATTGATTGATAGGATTATTAACTTTGGTTTTATTAGCTTTAGTTTTATTAAAGTAGTGTTCCGCTGTTTCGGCGGAGCTTGCTCCGACATTTTGTCGGAGCAGGGAAAATTGGCTTCATTGTGCGGAATTTCGGGAGTGGGCATAGTTCCCCCAAAGGCAGCGGACAGAAAATCGGTCATTCTCCTTGTGTTCTCGTTAGGCTCGTTCTGGGCTTCGGACTCAGAGGATTTGCGTTTCTTCTCATAGCTCTCGGCTGCGGATGGCTTGATTTGATTCATAGCGGCTTCTCCTGCGGTAAGCAGCGTTTGTATGAGCTGAATATCCTCTACTATGTAAAAGCTCCTTTTCGCAGGCATTCCACGCAATTCGGAACGAAGTAGCCCCGCTTTAACGAGTGCGTCAATGCAGCGCTTCTGCTGACGCTCGGTGAGGGCAGTACTCTCCTGCAGGTCGGGCACAGTAGAGTAGAACCACCCATTATCGAGCATTCCTCGCTCCGAGTACCAATAATACTTGGCAACAAGCGCACCGTATGCAACCGCTTCATTAAGTCCTATTGCGTGTGCAAGCGGTCGGTTTACGCTTACAGTATTGTTCGGATTAAGTAATTGGAAAATCGCATTCATAATTATTTCCTTTCATAGAAAAAAGCCCGATGTCTGGTCGGGCTTAAACTTTTTTATCTTGATTTTTTTCTTGCTGCTCACGTTCTTTTTGTGCGGCAATCATATTGTCTATGTAGTTGCCCTCGATAATCTTTTCGTAAGTGGATATTAAATCCTTGAGTCGTGCAAGTTTCATCTGTTCATCTATCGTTTCAGATTTCAGATTTTGTACGTACATTGGAATTAACTTTAATCTCCGCTCCAGATTATCAATATCCTCCTCGGATTTAACGCCGTACTTTTCTGCCTTTTCTTTCGCTGCGGAAATTTTCATTTGTGCCATCGTATCTTTGGAATTTTTCAAATCTGAAAAAAGAAGTTTTATCTGAGCAATATCCGATTTAAGCGTAGGAACTTCGGCATTGAGTCTATTAATGTTTTCGGTTTTATCGGCAATTGCTTTTGCACAGTCCTCAGCAGCTTCATAGATTTTTTCACGAGAGTTTAGATTGAATTCGTGCATTGTTAATAGCTGTTCCGAAAGAAAATTGATGTCTTTGTCGTTGTCTAAACTGTAAATTCTTTTCGGATTTGTCTTGTATGGCTTGTATCGCAGCGTGCGAACCTCGATGATTGTCTGAGTAATCGTTGTGAAAAACTTCTGTTCAACTTCAACCGCATTTTTCGATTTTGCATTAACCACATTTGGAAATTTTTCTTTTTCGGAAATGCGTTTTTCGATATTATTTGGTAGATACTCATCACCAAGAGATTTCAATCGCACAAATCTTTGTGCCTTTGGAGATTTCACAGCGATGTATTTTCCATCTGTTTTTATCTCGTAACCCAATTTGCTTTTCAGATTCTCCAGAAGCTCGTTGAGATTATCTGAAGAATAAATCAGACGGTCGATATCAAGGGCAATTTCAGCACGGACGCCGACATTTTTTGGAGGAGTGTAACGAGTTGCAACCGAAGCACACGTTTTAAGAGCGTATTCCGGAACATAAATGCTATTACTCTCTGCAATATTCGGAACACCGAATGAAAGCGAAACCTTTTTAGCACCTGATTTTGATTTTTCGTTTCGATTTTGCGATTTTTTTATTTCGCTCATTTTCATCATCCTCCATATTTGGGGCAAATGTTTTTTTCAAAAATCGTTGAAGTTTGGGAAAATCCCCATTCAAAAACATAGCACTTGTTTGGCTGCTGACCTATTTTCACAGTGAACACACTTTCTCGTGTTCCTTGTGCAACACCTTTGTATCGCTTTTCGAAATTTGTACCTTGAATTTCTGCACCGACTATTTTTCCGTTATCATCTCGGTGTACAAAAACTGCATTACCGCGAGTGTCCTGATACAGAAGTTTGTCGTGTGCCAATTGTGAAACGATTTCAGAATTAAGGAAATACCGCACGTTCTATTGAAAAACAGTAAGAAAAATGGTATAATATAGGTATGAATAAACAACTGACATTGTCGCTGATAAGCGATGAACCGGCACAAGCCAGAACAAGCAGAAAAAGCGTGATAAGGACGCCCATTCCGTGAAGAAAGGAAATCAATGGCACTTTGGCTACAAGGCTCATATCGGAGTGGATAAGGACAGCGGACTTGTACATCATCTGAAAG
>JBJESC010000083.1:0-4514 GCA_051882615.1 Oscillospiraceae bacterium | reverse complement strand
AAAGGCAAGGCGGAGTGTCGAAGAGCTTACCCGAATTGATACATTCAGGGCTGTATCACTTGCGGACAAGCTAATAACACTGGGAGAAAAGTATGGCGATGATGTTTCAAAGCTCAGGTCTTTCAGAGAGCAATTTACTCTGCTTAACGCAGAAATCAGGCGAATATAGCAAAAACTCCGCTGCCGTAGCTGCCTGTTCGGGCGAAAAACGGTATTCGGCGGATACACTGAGCATTCGTTTCAGCATAGTCAGAAGTATTCGCTTTCTTCGTTCGGAGATATCAGACACAGCGATAATTGAGGAATGATCTGCGGTTATCAGTTGATCGCTCAGCATTGGCTCTTTGCCCGACAGAACAAAAAAAGCAATGCACCCTCTGAATACACAATAGCCTTTTCCGGAACTGTGCAGCAGCCGCGTTTCAGTTCAGACGCAGTAAAACCGTCGTTTGGGTACAGAACATCCCGACGCAGCGGTGACGGTGCAATATAAATTGTGTTTTTTGTCATCTTGATACCGTCTGGCGATAAACGGCATATGCCACGGTAATCCTTGATTTCCCGAATTATACTGCATATTATTTTCAAAGCATGAATTTCGCCTTCAAAATGCAGATTACTGAGTAAGGAACTGCCGTCTTTTTCCGCAATAATCTCCTGAGTTGTCACTTTTACTTTCATTCGCTTGTGCTCCTGTGACTTGTTGGTTACAGCGTAATTATAACACAACGATAATAAAAAGTTGTAAAAAGCTTATTTGCATTTGAATAGGAGGAATATATGAGTCAATATACCGACTTTGTCAATCACGAAATAACAGAGTGTGACTTCAATCCGTTTGAGCTTGATATCAACGCCACTTTAGAGATCCTGAACAGCAAAACATATTTCCGCCCGTTTTCAGAAGGATTGACGATGCTTTTATCTGAGACGTTTTCTTCGGAAGAAATGAGTAGTACGCAGCAGAAAGCAGACTTGTTATATACTGCGCTCAGGAATATTGGTTCCGACATTGCGCCGGACACAGTACTGACATGGTTAAATGATCAGCACCGTCCCGAGCGTTCCGCATTCATAGAGATATGTTTTGCCCTGCATCTTAATCTTGAGCAATGCAAGCGAGCGTTTTCCCATGTCTACTTTGACCGTTGTTTCAACTGCCATAACAAAAAAGAACTGATTTACTACTATTGCATTAAGCATAACTTAAGCCAGCAAACCGCCAATGAGCTTATTGAAGAGTTTAAGACAGATAACCATTTTGATGCTCCAAATAAAGACGCGGTCTATACATCTTACATCCGTAAGGAAGTGGATTCTCTGGAAAGCATGGATATGCTAAGAAAATACCTTGCCGAACATGAATGGTATTTTTCGTCCTGCAACATAAAGGCAAAAGAATATATAAGCAGCATAATTGAAAATCTCAGAGGCAGCGACTATGACAAGGCTTATGTTGCCGCGCTGAGAAAATACAAAAATCAAAGAGCTAATCACAAAATGGCAGAACAACCCGACGACCTGCTTGAACATTGCAGTCTTACACTCAGATGGTTAAAACAAAATTCTGTTTCTGACGAGACTTTTCTTGAATCGCTGAAAAGTGCGCAACTGACATCCGACAGCTTTATTTTTCGAACCTTTCTTGATGGAACAGATGGTATAAAAAAGAATGCGGATATACTGGAATATGTTCGTAAGAATTTTCCCAGCAAACAGCGTCTGTATAGTATACTAAACAATGACGAGAGTACACAATATGATTCTGTCAGACGCTCTTTAATTCTTTTTCATTTTATCGAGTTCTGGAGCAAAATAGAAATAGGTATGTCTCCGGAAATGTCAGACATGGATTTGGACAGGAGGTTTATAATTTATTGTGATAACATAAACGCAATTCTGAATGACTGCGACTACGAGCAACTGTATGCAGGCAGTCCGTTTGATTGGCTTGTAATGTTTCTTTCAAAGCACGAAAAGCCGATTGAAGAACTTAAGATGTTCCTATCAGAAATTGAAAGCAACTTTTGATGATGCCGATAATTGCCTTGCGACTAATATTCATTAGCCGCCGTTTAGTCAATAACCATCAGTATTTCGGAATACATCTATATGGTCATCACCCCAATTTGGGACGCTGTTTTTTAGACCTCTTTCCTGTTTTAATGTTGTTGTCATATCCGCTAGCTAAATGTGAATTCCTTTTGGCATTCTGCCTTTTGCTGGATTTTTTCGACAGACTGTAACGGGTAACGCCGCTTTTGTGCAATCTTACGAAAGCACTACTCTGAGAAACGCGATAAGCGATATAGGGCGCATTCCGGGATAGGTCGGCAGGGGCTTTGCGGTCGTTGCCGATTAGGTAAGAAATCTTGCGCAAATTCCGCTGCAACGGAGGAAAGCGCGGCTGTTTCCGAGGAGCTTTCGGGACAGGCGGGAATACTCAAGGAGCTTGTAAGACGCTTCAATTTCCGATGATACAGCAATACTACATCAGCCGTTCCGAGCACGGCGCGGCTGCGGTGTTAACAGGGGGTAAATATGACAATACAGGAAAAAATACATAACAATAAGACATATCTTGGCATTGAATTTGGTTCGACAAGAATAAAGGCGGTGCTTGTCGACGACAGCTACGCGCCGATCGCTTCGGGCGCGCATGACTGGCAGAATCGCTATGAAAACGGAATATGGACCTATTCCACCGACGACATTATCGGAGGTATGCAGCATTGCTACGCCTGCCTTGTCGAGGATATACGGAATAAGTACGGGGTCACTCCCACGGGCTACGGCGCGATGGGTATTTCGGGAATGATGCACGGCTATATGGCGTTCGACAAGGAGGACAGGCTGCTTGTGCCGTTCCGTACATGGAGGAACACCATGACCGAGCAGGCGGCTTCCGAGCTTTCGGAGCTTCTCGGCTTCAATATCCCGCAGCGCTGGAGCATTGCGCACCTGTATCAGGCGGTGCTGAACGGCGAGGAGCATATCGGGGACGTTGCGCATATCAATACGCTTGCGGGGTATATCCACTTCCTGCTCACGGGGGAGCGCAAGGTAGGCGTCGGCGAGGCTTCGGGCATTTTCCCGACAGACGGCGCGGATTACAATGCGGATTACCTTGAAAAGACGGACAGGCTGCTTAAACAGCATGGGTTTTCCGCAAATCTCAGGGACGTGCTTCCGGGCGTGCTGTGCGCGGGCGCGGGCGAGGCGGCTCTGACCGAGGCGGGCGCAAGGCTGCTTGACCCTGCGGGAAATCTCAAGCCGGGCGTTATACTCTGCCCGCCCGAGGGCGACGCGGGCACGGGAATGACTGCGACAAACAGCGTGCTTCCGCGCACGGGCAACGTTTCCGCGGGAACATCTATTTTCGCAATGCTGGTGCTGGACAAGCCGCTTTCGGGCTATTATCGTGAGATCGACGTGGTGACAACTCCCGACGGCGCTCCCGTGGCAATGGTGCACTGCAATAACTGCGCCTCCGAGCTGGACGCGTGGGTTAAGATATTCGGGGAATTTGCGGAGCTGGGCGGTCACCCGATCGCAAAGCCCGAGCTTTACGATATGCTGTATTATCACGCGCTCAACGGCGACCCCGACTGCGGCGGTACCGTGGCGTACAACTTCCTTTCGGGCGAGCCCGTTGCGGGCGCGGAGAGCGGCAGACCGATGTATTTCCGCACTCCCGACGGGAAATTCAACCTTGCAAATCTGTTCCGCGCGGAGATATACTCAACAATGGCGGCGCTCAAGCTCGGCATGGATATCCTGTTTGAAAAGGAGCAGGTTTCCGCGGAGAAATTCACGGGTCACGGCGGGCTGTTCAAGACTAAGGGAGTTGCGCAGCAGTTCCTCGCGGACGGGCTCGGCACGGCGGTTTCGGTCATGAAAACGGCGGGCGAGGGCGGCGCGTGGGGAATGGCTCTGCTGGCGGCGTTCGCGGTCTGCGGCGGCGGGAAGTCGCTTTCGGAGTTCCTTGAAAGCGAGGTTTTCGGCGGAATGGAATGCTCCACTGTTCAGCCCGAGGAAAAGGGCGCAGCGGGATTTAAGAGGTTCATCGAGAATTATAAGCGCGGCCTTGCGGCTGAATATGCGGCGGCGAAATAAAAGGCTTATCAAATCATAAAAGAAGCACCTCTGCGGGTTCGCGGGGGTGCATTTTTTATTGTCTGCGCAGTATCAACTTTTTCGTGCAAAAAAAAGCGCCCCAAACGGAGCGCATATTATTCAAAAGAAAACCGCCCGAATTGCAGATCGCAAAAGGGCGGTTAAGATACGGTCATTTGGCAGGCGCTGGGGTCTCCTGCATCTCTCGGATTTCTCCTGTCGGTACCATCGGCGTGTGGATCCAGCGAAATTTTCCACCTCAAATGACCTACTATTATCTTACTTATATTATAACACATTTATTCATGTTTGTAAAGCACTTTTTTGTTTTTTATGAGCCTGTTCTATATTTGCTAAAATAAACCTGAGCCACCCAACCCCCAAACGCCAAGAAAAAA
>JBJESC010000082.1:0-4537 GCA_051882615.1 Oscillospiraceae bacterium | reverse complement strand
TCTTTTTGGTCACGATTAGACAGCCGGTGCGACCGGCAGCGTTTTCGTCCCTACTGTTCGGTAGGGGCGAATTTTTTCTCGGAAATGAGAAATCTTTTGGTCATTATCAGAGGCGCTGATATATCTCGAATTCAAGGGGAATTTTTTATACTTAACCAACATTTGGATATAGTTAACAAAAATCTCCTGCGCAATTTGCCGAATAGCACAAATTCCCTATAAATATGAAAAACAGCGCGTTTTTCCTCTCCTTTGTGCGACTAACAATTTGAAAGAGAAAAAACTCACCGCACCAAAGAAATTTCAAATCGGGAGGATATAAGCAATGAAAAAAACCACACCTATTATCTTAGCTTTGGCACTGATATTGTCACTAACGGGATGTAGCGAAAACAACAACACAAACAGCACAGCCGACAGTACCAATAGCAGTCCCCAAACACTTTCGCAGGAGAATTTCAATTCCGAAGCGCAGGACGAACCTGCCGACACGCTCAATGAATTCTGTATTCCGGAAGGCCCCATCTCCGACCTCGGACTGACTGTTGAGCAGCTCGCAGAGAAACGCGGCGCACTTAAAGTCTCAACCTATAAAGGCACCCTGTTTGAAAACGGGCTCGGTATATACGGCTGGAGAACAGAGAACTCCTCCTCCCTCACAGTCGGCGGCTGCAACAGTATTGACGGGCTTAAACCCACCGACCTGTTCAAGGGGATTTCCTATCCCGTGTCATACGATATTCTGTCAAGCAGATACGGTTTAGTTCAGCGTTCGATTGAAAAAGAAGCAAGTATAGATGGTTTATATGTGTCAATATTCTCACACCCGAAGTATGAAACCGTGGAATTCGTCTTTTTCGCAAAGGAATTCGGCTTTATTGACGAAGAAACATCTGTTTGGCTTAGATTGAATGTCGATTCATTATACGCTGAGCCGCTTGACCATTAAAAACTTGGCTGAATTTTTTCGCTCGGATTGGGAAATAAAAAAGTTTTCGTCGCATTACGAGTAACACACCGCATTTCTTAATAAAGTATAATTGATAAAAGCTGCCGAACCCCTTTACGAAACAGGTTCGGCAACTGCGTTAATTTTGACTTTCCAACTTAGGACATAAAAATTCGCCCCTACCGAATAGTAGGGACGAACACGCTGCCGGTCGCACCGGCTATCTAATTGTGACCAAAAAGATTTCCTTATTTCCGAGCAAAAAAATCGCCCCTACCGAATAGTAGGGACGAACACACTGCCGGTCGCACCGGCTATCTAATTGTGACCAAAAAGATTTCCTTATTTCCGAGCAAAAAATTCGCCCCTACCGAATAGTAGGGACGAAAACGCTGCCGGTCGCACCGGCTGGCGGAAAGAAAGGGATTCGAACCCTTGAACGGGTATTAGCCGTTACACGATTTCCAATCGTGCGCCTTAGACCAGCTCAGCCATCTTTCCACACCTATGTATCAAAAGCGACCTGCGCTCTCAACTTTTTCATTATATCACAATTCCAACAGCTTGTCAAGCACTTTTTTAAAAAAATTTATGTTAGCGTATGTAAAGTCGGGTTTCCCCGACTCAAATCAGCGCTTGTTCTGGTTCTGCTGATTGTTCTGCTGATTCTGCTGGTTATTCTGGTTATTCTGATTCTGCTGATTATTCTGATTCTGGTTAGACATAGTTTTGTTCCTCCTGTGAACAAATAAGAAATATTAACGCGGCATTTCCACCGCAACAATATTTTGCACGGAATTTTGTCGAATATTCTTTTCCGATTTTTTCCACAATCAACCGTTTTTCTCCTCAATAGCAGCTACGTCCAACCCCTCTGCGCGTGCGGCTTTGGAGAGAAACGCAAGTTTACACAGAACGGATTTTTCTTCGTAAATCAGAGCTTCAATCATATCGCTGTCTGCCGTAAAATTGAACATCGTGCGAATATCGCAAAGTCGGGAAACGAGCTCGGAGTAAGCCTCTTTCATCATTTCTAAACGGTCAAGCTTTTTCAATTTCAGCCCCCCTTTCTTTATCTTCCAAAGAACAAAAAAACCGTAATCCCGCAGATAATCCAAGCAGTACAGTCTGCTGTGAGCGCGGCGGGAACCGCATAGCGCGTTTTCTTCACCTTAACCGAGGAGAAGTAGACCGCTATCGTATAGAACGTCGTTTCGGAGGAGCCGATAAGCGTTGCCGCAACACGCTCCGCGAACGTATCCGCACCTGCTGAACGTGCGATTTCGTTATATACCGCCATCGCTCCGCTCCCCGAGAATGGGCGCAGGATTACCAGCGGCATTGCATCCGCGGGGAAGACCACCAAATCGCATAAGGGCGAGAGCAGTCTTGTCAGCGCTTCCACCGCGCCGCTTGCACGGAACATTCCGATACACACCAGCAGCAGGACAAGAGCTGGGAGTATTTCGGCGCAGGTTTTCAGCCCCTCCGCCGCGCCCTCGCAGAACGCCCCGAACACATCAACGCGCTTAAACGCCGCGTATAGTATCACCGCCGTTACCATAAGCGGAACAATATAATCTGTAATTTGGGTCATATAGGTTTATCGCTCCCGTTTCTTTGCAGAGAATTTGCTCATTAATTTTGCGGAAATAACCGCCACAGTCACCGAATACAGTGATACAATCCAGACGCACGGGAGTATATCCAAAGGCTTTTTTACTCCGTTCGCCGAGCGGAGCGCCGCCGCTGTGGCGGGGAGTATTTGCAGGCTCGCCGTGTTCAGTACGGCAAGCATTATCATATCGTCCGAGGCGTATTCAGCACCCTCGGCGTTCGGGGACTCGTCCGCAATCGCTTTCATAGCCGCAATACCGAGAGGCGTTGTAGCGTTGCCCAAGCCCAGAATATTCGCGGCAAGGTTCATCGTGATAAGCCCCATTGCCCTGCCGCCCTTTTTTATTCCCTTAAAGAGCAAGCCCGCAATCGGAGAAAGTAATGCCGCTAGCTTTTCGGTCAAGCCCGCGCGCTCGGCGACTTTCATAAGTCCGCACCAGAAACACATTACTCCGCACAGCGAGATTACCAGCTCTACCGCTTCTCCCGACTTTTCCAGAATTGCCGCAGAAACCTGCGGCATTGTCCCGTTGAACAAGGCGAAGATAATTGAACATATCGGTATCACCACAAGCACTATTTTCATAACTTCTCCTCAACTTTACATTATTTACAATATTTTCTATGTAAATATTAGATAAATATGGTATAATTTTCCATTGGCAAAAGCAGCAAGTTATACAAAAATTGTAAATTTTCTGGAAATCAATTGACAAAATTATCCTAATATGTTATAATACTACCAGATAAGGACAAGAGCCGACATGACTCGCAATAATTGAGGAGGATTAATAGCTATGGTTAAGTCAACAGGAATTGTTCGCAAGGTTGATGAGCTGGGAAGAATTGTTATCCCGATTGAACTCAGAAGAAACCTTGATATTGATGAGAAAGACAGTCTTGAAATCTACGTCGAAGACGACCACGTTATACTTAAAAAGTATTCTCCGTCGTGCGCGTTTTGCTCCAACGCAAGCGGAATTACGGTATTCAAGGGAAAAAACATCTGTCAGAACTGTCTGGAAGAACTCAAGAAAATCTCTTCTACATAAAATATGACCGAGGTGTTCAATTCAGAACACCTCGGCATTTTTTATTTCTTTTTTCTGAAATTGGGGTTGTCGTCGGGCTCGCGCATTATAACATCGTAAAGACGCTGAGTTTTTCTCGATTTCGTATGTCGCTTCTCCCTGCTCTCCTGCGGTTCGGAGTCCCTTCCGGTATCCGAATAATCCGTTGGCGTTTGCTCCGTCTGATTATCGCCGAATAAGTGCCTGTCCTCGGTCCAGATTCCGCTGGGGACTTCGCTCTTTTTAAGCGTTCTCGGTTCACTGCGGCGCTCTTCGCGCTCTTCGGGATAGCTCTCCTCACGGTGGGCAGACTCGGGAGTGTAATCCTCATTATAGTCCGTTCTGCGGCGCATTGAGCTTACGCTGTCTTCCGACTGCTCCAGCACGTCAAAAATGCTTCCGATGTCCTTGAACGGCTCGAAGATCTCGCTTCCAATCTGCGGAGGAGCAGATTCCGCGCTCTCCGCCGATCGTGCGGGTTCTTCGTAATTATCATAGGGAGATTTCGGAGAACTAACCGCAGCTTCTTCAAAAGCCGACGTTGATACCGTCTGTCCGGACATTTTGCCGTAAGCAGTTATCGCCGCCGCATTCTTTTTGATTACGCGCTTAGCGGGGCGTTCGTCCCGCTTCGGAGGCTGAGCCTCGCTCTCCCGCGCAATATGCTCGGTGCGGCTCTCCTCGCTCTCGTGTTTGGGCTCATAAGACGGCACGGAGCGCTCCGATTTCTGCTCATCAGGAACGGGAACCGAAAATGTATCTTCTACAAATCCTGACGAGCGTCTGCGTTTCTCAACAGCCCGCTTTATCTCATCATAGCCGCTGATTTCCGAGGGTGAGTCCGTCTGCTCATCATTGTCGGCATTCCCATACTTTTTACTATCCGTTGATACACGCGGGA
>JBJESC010000081.1:0-4553 GCA_051882615.1 Oscillospiraceae bacterium | reverse complement strand
TCAATTTTAATTCACAAGCCCTCAACGCAAGCAACCACCCGCTTAAAGCAACCGATTAGCTATCAATCGAGCACCGTCATTAACAAACAGCCTATAGCAGAAACCGTCTGATGAGACATTCCTTTTGTAATAATTATACAACATTTCTTTTCACTTGTCAATAGAATTAGAAGAATTATCAAAAAATTCTATCGTTTAACACACATAATGAGAATATAAAGAAGAGTTGTAATGATAACAAATGGCACCCTATTTCCAAAAAACAAAATCAAGCCAACCAAAAACAGCTCGGTGGAAATACTGATAGAGCGCATTATTTTATCCACATTTTCAGGTCTGCAAATTTTAATAAGCAGCATCTTAATAAGCTCTGCACCATCGTGTTCCCCTATTGGAAGTAAATTAAATACTCCTGTGAGAAGATTAATCATCGCCGCAGCTTCATTCCCGTGAACCCAATACACAATCGCAGCGAAGAAGTTAGCCGTGCAGCCCGCCGACAATACCGTAAGTCTTACCAAAGTCGGTGAATTGTCGGTTTGTGGCGAAGAAATGCGTACCCCCGCGCCATAGAAAGTAATCTTCTGCACCTTTACTCTGCAAATCGTCATCACCAGAAGATGTGAGAATTCGTGAATTCCGCACGCAGCAAGTGCCGCCACCCCGAAGTTTGTATTATAAAACATCAAGAACAGCGTAAGCACAGCAAAAAATGAAAAATCCAAACAAATTTGAGTGTTTTTGAATTTAAGTTCTAACATACAAGCATTGTATGTACGGACTTTCAACGATAGAAGCAAAAACCGCACAAAATCTCACAAGAGACTTTGTGCGGTTTGTTTTAATCAGTCAGAGAATACTGCGCCGGTGTTGGAAGATGTAACAAGCTTTGCATAACGCTTGAGGTAGCCTTCCAGCTCCTTGGGAGGATTTATTCCCTTCTTCTTGCGCTCGGCGAGAACAGCGTCATCAACAAGCAGCTCAATCTTACGATTGGGAATATCAATATGAATTTTATCTCCGTCTTCAACGAACGCGATAAGACCTCCCTCGGCAGCTTCGGGGGAAACGTGTCCGATAGCTGCGCCGCGGGAAGCTCCGCTGAATCTTCCGTCCGTGATAAGTGCAACGTTTCCGTCAAGACCTTTACCAACGATTGCCGCTGTGGGAGCAAGCATTTCGGGCATTCCGGGGCCGCCCTTAGGACCTTCGTAGCGGATTACAACAACGTCTCCTGCCTGAATCTTTCCGCCCAGAATAGCGTCGCAGGCAAGCTGCTCACCGTCAAACACGCGAGCAGTTCCTGTAAAGTCCATCATTTCGGGCTTAACTGCGCCCTGCTTTACAACAGAACCGTTCTCCGCGAGGTTGCCGCTGAGGATTGCAATGCCGCCGTCCTTACGAATAGGAGCTTCACAAGTATGTACGATTTCCCCGTCTGCGCTTCTTGCAGCCGAAATGCGATCTTTCTGAGTGCCGCTTACGGTGAGAACATCTTCGTTAATGTGTCCGCCCTTAGCAAGCTCCTTGATAACAGTCTGAATACCACCCGCAGCATTGAGGTCGGTAATGAAAATACTGCTTGCAGGATTAAGCTTTGCAAGCTGAGGAGTTTTGCGGCTCATAGCGTCAATATCGGAAAGCTTGATGTCAACACCTGCTTCGTGAGCAATTGCCAAGAGGTGAAGTACCGTATTGGAAGAAGCACCGATTGCCATATCGGTAGCAAGTGCATTCTCCATATTCTTCTTAGTAAGAATATCAAGAGGACGAATATCCTGTTTAACCAACTCCATAATGCGCTCGCCTGTTTCCTTTGCAAGTCTGCGGCGTGCAGAAGATACAGCAGGCTCGGTACCTGCAGTCGGCAGAGCAAGTCCGATTGCTTCGGTAAGGCAGTTCATAGAGTTTGCGGTATACATACCCGAGCAGGAACCGCAAGTAGGACAAGCGTTGTCCTCGTAATCCTTGATTACATCATCACCGATTTCACCATTGGAGTACTGACCGATTGCCTCGTAAATCTCGGAATAGCCTACTCTCTTGCCCTGTACGCAGCCGGGATTCATAGGGCCGCCGCTTACGAAGATAGACGGCAAATTCATACGAGCAGCAGCCATTACCATTCCGGGAACAATCTTGTCGCAGTTAGGGATAAATACTACGCCATCTAGAGGATGAGCAGTGAGCATTACCTCAATACTGTCTGCGATAAGCTCTCTCGAAGCCAGAGAGTAACGCATACCCTTATGGTTCATAGCCAGACCGTCGCACACGCCGATTGTAAAGAACTCGAACGGAACGCCGCCTGCGTTTCTGATACCATCCTTTACGTATCTGGAAATCTCGTGGAGATGCTGATGTCCGGGAACATAATCGCTTGCAGCGCATACAACCGCAATAAACGGCTTGTTCATCTCGCTGTCAATAACGCCCAAGGACTTCAGAACGGCTCTATGCGGAGTCTTTTCAACACCCTTTTTAATCAAATCACTTCTCATTGTTTAAACCTTCCTTTTATATACTTTTCCAGAGCATTGCTGCCCCGATTATTCCTGCGTCATTTGCCAATTGGCAAGCTTCAATTCTTGTGGTTTTGGCTGAATTCTTGGAATAAATCTGCTGATTAACCGCTTCCCGCAACGGTACCATAAGCGGGTCGCCCTCATTGCACACTCCGCCGCCTATGCAAAGAATATCGGGCTGGAATGTGTTGATAACGTTAGATATACCGCAAGCGAGATACTTTATGTACTGTTCCGTAACAGCCTTTCCTACCTCGTCCCCCTGTTTCATCGCCTGAAATGCGGTTCTACCACTCACCTTTCCCTCCTCACGGATAATTCTCGTGAGGATAGAATCGGGATTGAGCTCGGAAGCCTGAGTTGTCATACGCACCAGACCCGTCGCGGAGGAATACGCCTCAAAGCAGCCCTTTCGTCCGCAGGAGCAAGGCAGTCCGTCCATTACGATAACAGTATGTCCAATCTCACCGCCCGCACAATACGAGCCGCGATATATCTTCCCATCAATGATAATTCCTGAGCCGACGCCCGTACCGAGCGTAATTACGACAGCATTCCTGCTTCCCCGCGCTCCGCCTGCAAGAAACTCGCCGAACGCAGCAGCGTTAGCGTCGTTTTCCAGAGCTGTCGGAAGCTTGAAATACTTTTCCACGTCATCTCTCAGCGGAACGTTTTCAAGAGCAAGGTTGCTGCAATACTCCACAACTCCCGTTTCATTGTTGCAGATACCCGGACAGCCAATGCCTATCGAAGACGCGTCCGAGGGGAGAATTCCCGCTTCGCTGCAGGCACGGTTAACGGCAATTATCAGGTTATCCAATATCTCGGAGTATTCGGGGAGCTTATCCCGCTCTCTCGAAAACGTTTTAACCTTAGAGCGTGCAAGGATTTCGTAATTTTCGTTTACAACTGCACACGCAATATTTGTACCGCCGACATCAACACCTATGTAGTAAGCCATAAGCCAACCTCCTTATAGAAAGGAATATCAGAAACCAAGATTTTCATTAACTATTATAACTTTTATTCTGTCGGGAACTCTCTGCTGTCCAAGCGTTACATACGAACAGCAAATTCTTCGCTCGCTGTGGCAGTGCTCGCATTTCCCCGTTTCTTTACAGGGCGTTGCACAATCAAGGCGCTTGGTATTTAACGGAGCAGCAACGGTTTCCACACGTTTCTTTGCCTCTTCCAAATCCTTGACAAGCTTGTTAACGCCTGCTACAATAATAACCTGTGTGGGACCGTAAATCATTGCCGCAACACGGTTTCCGTTTCCGTCAACGTTATACAGCTCTCCGTCCTCTGTGAGCGCATTCGTACTTGCCAGAAACGTATCCGAGCTGAATTCGCTTCTGAAAAAGTCTCTTAATTCCTCCTGAGTGCCATTAACGGGACGAGGCGAAAACGCCTGTCCGAATTCGGTTTTCAGCATCTCGATAACGCCGCTCTCCTTCAGAGTAGCAGAGCCGCCGGAGGTTATCAGCTTATCGTTTTTCACAAGTCCGCGCACGATGTCAAGAGCCTCAGCGCAGGTTTCCGCATAGTAAGGCTTCATCTTGTTTAACGCGAGATTATCCATTGTTCTGCGTATTCTTTCTTCCATTAGTCAACACCGGCTTTCTGTCTTATTGTTGTAATTGAATTATCCGCTATAACGAAGCTGCCGTCGTCAGAATATTCACCGTAAGGAATATAGTATTCCCCGGGGTTCACAGCATAAGCGGCAGTATTAAGAAGCGCAGCTTTATGCGCCCGATAAAACTCGTCGGTTAAATCTGTCTGTGAATTATCTGCAATCATTCTGAAAAAGCTATCCATAACCTGACTATTGCCGTCAAGAACACGATAATTCTGATTAATCAGGTCGGAAAGCATTGTTCCGATACAGTTAAATCTGTAAGACTCACCCTCGCCGAAATCCGCTTTCATTATTAATCTGAATACTGTCTCTGCGTCAAGTCGCTGATTGCCTGCATTTATTGTCTGAGCCACATCTCCGTCATTAACTATTATGGTTTTCATAAC
>JBJESC010000080.1:0-4567 GCA_051882615.1 Oscillospiraceae bacterium | reverse complement strand
ACTATCTCGGAAAGGACAGCGGCGGCGGTATAATTCTTTTAGACCTTTGGAAGCGCGAAAAGAGCCGCACCAACAGCAACATAACCATTATCGGCGGCACAGGAACGGGTAAATCTACCGCGACAAAGCACATTGTCGCCAGCGAATACGCTCACGGTACAAAAATCATAATCATCGACCCCGAAGGTGAATACAAGGATATGTGCCGCGGTGAATACTTTGACGGCGACTGGATAGACGTTGCCGGAGGGCGCGGCGGTCTAATCAATCCGTTGCAGGTGCGCCCTGCGCCAAAGGACGAGGACGATAAGAACATCTCGGAGAACGACGGAATAGGCGATTTGGCAATTCACCTTAAAACGCTTGAAACTTTCTTCCAGCTATACATACCGTCAATGGACGATAGATTACGCGCTTTGCTTAACAAGACCATTGTCGAGCTATACGCACGGTACGGAATTACATGGAATACAGATGTTCGCGGATTAAAGAACGAGCAGTTCCCAACCATAGGCGACCTTTACCGCCTGATTGAGAGCAAGTGCGGCAAGGACAGCAATTCTCCTTATTATGAGGACTTGAAAACCTATCTGGAGTCTGCCGCAAACGGCGCAGACCATGGATTGTGGAACGGACACACTACCATTTCTCCGCACAGCTCCTTCGTGGTGCTGGATACAAAGTCGCTGGTGCAAATGTCCGGCTCCGTTCTTGCCGCACAGTATTTCAATGTGCTTTCGTGGTGCTGGGAGCAAATTACACGCGACCCCACAGAGCGCATTATGCTTGTTGCGGACGAGTGCTGGACAATGATAGACCCGAATGTCCCGCAATCCCTTGAATTTCTGCGTAATGCTGAAAAAAGAGCAAGAAAGTACGAAGGCAGCATTGTTGTTGCAACACAATCAATCACCGATTTCCTTGACCCGCAGATAAGGCTTTACGGACAGGCGGTTCTTGATCTGCCCAGCTTTAAGCTGCTGTTCGGTGTTGATGGTGACAGCCTGCGCGAAACAAAAGAGATATTTTCGCTTAATGAGGCGCAGTATGAGCTGCTTGCTGCAAAACAACGCGGTATTGCTCTGATGAAAGTCGGTTCACAGGCGGTAAAAGTTAAGTTTGAATTTTCAGACGAAAGGCTTTCAATTTTCGGAAAGGGCGGCGGAAGATAGGAAACGGCGAAATTTTTGCCGTTTCCTATTTGCTGATACGCGCGGAGTTCGCGCAGCGAACGTATGCGCGAGGCACTTAAAATGTTATAGAAAACGGCAAATTTATTTGTCGTTTTCTATAACTGCTTTTGCCACTTGACAAAAATACACAGTTCGTATATAATGAATATGGAGAGCTATGATATTATTGTAAAGGAGGCAGAGAGTTATGGCTACTTCAAGCATTAAGAAGAATTTCGTTGTATCCGGACCGGAACAGACTCAGAAATTCGCAGACGCTATTGAGGCATCCTTTAACAACAAAAGAGTCGCTACAAAGGTCAAGGCAAGACATCTTACAAGTTCTGCCGAAATCAAAAGTTTATTAGCAAAGAGGAACGGCAAAAATGGCTAACGATTTTCTTGTTGTCAATTTTAAGGATATGCTGGAAGATGAAGAAATCGGAGAGGATAAGCTCAAAGAAATTCTCTCCGATTATTCTTGTCCTAAAAACGCCGACGTCGAGCATTTTCTGAAATGCAATTCTATTGAGTTTACAAAGAAAAACCAATCTGTTACATATCTGGTGTTTGGCAATGAAGGTAATGTTGTAGGTTATTTTTCACTTGCCATAAAACCAATATCTGTACGCAGCGATATTTTCAGCAATTCTGTAAACCGAAAAATCTCGCGTGTTGCAGAGCTTGACGAGGACGGAACGACCTATTCTCTGTCCGCCTACCTCATCGCGCAGCTTGGGAAAAACTATACCAATAGTGCAAACGAAACCATTTCCGGTACGGAGCTGTTGGATATTGCTTTGGATACCATAAGAGATATTCAGCATAAGGCAGGAGGTATGGTAGTATTTATCGAAGCTGAACGCAAGGACAAGCTGATGAAATTCTACAAAGACGAGAACCGTTTTCAAGAATTTGAAACCCGCACGATCCACAAGGAAGATAAGGAACAGGACCTAGTGCAAATGTTGATAACCCTTTAACCATAAATGCTCCGAGAGATCGGGGCATTTTCTTTTAGCGCACAGTTTTGTGCGCTTTTATTGTAAACGTCAAATAAATTTGCCGTTTACAATAAAAACTTATTTAAATTGCCTCGCACATCCGTTCGCTGCGCGAACTCCGTGCGTATCGGCAAATAGTAAACGACAATTTCCATTGCCGTTTACTATAATTCAGAAAGGCAGATGATACCCATGTCCTTACCCGTAATCATCACAGCGATCCCCGCTTTCTTCGCGGTACTGCTGCTCATTCTGCCGGAAATATGACGGAGGTGCATTATGGCGGTCAACCCGAAACTAATTGCCGTTATTGCCGAGTCCCTATCCAGCGAACAGGGGCGCAATACTGTTCTGAAAATTATCATGGTAGTTATCGGTCTGATTATGATGATATTCACGGCATTTGCCGGCTTTATAAGCGGTCTGCTGGATATTATTCAGACAACCGACCTGCAAAACCATTGGAGATATATCAGGACTTGTATCAGCGAGGTTTTTGACGGAATGAACGCTGAAATTGACGGAGATATAAAGCGCGAGGTCTATGATTTCATGCCCGATTTCTCAGTTAATCTATCAAAGGCGGCTATCAACAGCGGCTTTGACGGCAGTACCCTCATTCTCTACGACAGCGAGGAAATAGCGCAGGCACAATCGGTCATGGAAACTTATGCCGCTGCTCTCCGTGCAATAAGCTCACAGAGCGAATTTGACGAATACATAGCCGATTTCAGTTCGGATATGGACTATTCGGATATAACAAAGCCGCAATTTACAGATGATACGGGAATAGAGCGTATCAGCGGTTATGAGGACAGCGTAAAGCGATTTCTCTATCTCCGTGCTATGGAAAGTATGCCGCAGTATGAGTACCTCTACGATGAAACCACTACCCAGGACGGTAAAGCTTGCACCGTCCAAACACTTAATGTGACCGACAGCACCGGCAGCACGCAGACTGTTGAGTACACCTGTATCGGCGGCGGCACTATCTATCTGCCACGTTTCCTAGCTATGTACAATGTCCGCCAATGCCGGGAGTTTCTGGTGAATATGAACGAGCAAAGTGCCGCAGAAGAAAGTCTTGACGCGCAGCTTGCCGAGGCGATAGGTAACATTCCTGAAACCGCCGAGGCTGCCGAGGAATATCTTCATTCAACCTGGCAGGGGCTAACAGACGGCAGCGGAGCGATTAAGCTGAATGTGTTTGAAACCTCAAACCTTATTTCGTTGCTTGAAGATACCGTATATGACGGTCAGATTTCGATAACCACCGAGCGCACTAACAACAAGCTAAGTATCACGCTGGAATGTCCTGCAAACGATATGTGGGCGGAGATTTTCGGCATAGATGAGAGTTTCGACCAATATGTTGAGGACTCCCAGAACGCTATCGAGCTTGCCCTGCGTGACGCAGACGTCCCGGAAGAAGAATGGACGCTGAGCCTTGACAATATGGTGCAGGCAGCGTTATTTGTTTACTTTGAAGGTTTCTTTGAACTGCCCGTTGACAGTTCCGCCCTAAAGTCCGGATCAAACGGCATACTCAATCAATGCGGCGAGGTCAGCAAGATACACAAATACAATTATGGCAGAGTATCGCACGACCTGCCGGAGGAAGGAATAACCTTGTGGCTGAACGAGAGCGTACCTGTCTACGCTAATCTACTTGATTGTGGCAATTCTATTCAGTTTGCCTACATTTATGACGTGTGGGATATGGAGAACGGCGGTCATATTGCAAGCGCAGATATAACGAGTAATGTTCTGAATTACAGCGCGGTTACTATTGCTTATGTCATTGATACGGAGCAATTTGAAAAGGACTACGGCTTTCCGTTTCCGAGCGTTGACGGACTTACCGATTATGGCACAGTAACATTGTTTATTGAATACTCCTGCCTTGACAGCCTTGACGGTATTTCCGAGGAGAACGATATAGGAGAGGATATGCTGCTCCGCAGCGACGGCAGTTTTCGCGTGGGTTATGCACACAAAGGAACAGCCGACAGCACTCGCGACTTTATTACGGGGACAAATTCTTGGTATCATGCTTTTCCGGCAGGAGAAACCATTCCGCACGTCAGCATAAAGGCGAGCATAATGAGCGGTGAGGTGTCGCAGCCGCAGTATTCCCAGCCGCACTACTACCGCGGACTTTCTGCCGCAGATTTAGGTGTTGAAGTCAATCCGCGATTGTGGTTTAAGGGTTTTAGGACGGGTATGTCCGATGAGCTTTTTGCGACTATTTCGGCGGTGCAGCCGTAAGACAGGAAACGCCCCGTCGGGTGACGGGGCATTCAATCAGTATTATAATTTCATCTGCTCGACTTATGGGAACTTGTCGGGATACTTTTATTTTAGTACAAAACAAGCCGTTCCAAAACCCTG
>JBJESC010000079.1:0-4593 GCA_051882615.1 Oscillospiraceae bacterium | reverse complement strand
ACACCGCTTTCAGCCTGAATTTCATCAATACAGGTGCAATCTGCGTTATTTATCGCTTCTTTCAGCTTAATTGCTGCGGAGTCACCACAGCCGGGAACGGCATTGAAAGGCAATCTTACCTTACCGTCCTCCACAAGATAATCCGTTGCCGCAGAGAGCTTAGCGTCTACGGGAAGCAATTCAATATTACGCAGAAGCATTTCGTTTATCAGCATAAGCGCTTCAAGAATGCCCTTTTCTTTAGGACCTGGTTTCTGGATTGTACGCAGAGCGTCAATTCTCGTTTTAACAGCGGCTCTTCCCTGTAATATAGTTTCAAGCTCAAGGTTTTCAGTATGCTTTGACAGCGTCGCCGCATAGAACTCGGCAGGCTTATGGATTTTGAACCACGCAAGCTTTACCGCAGCAGTAACATACGCCGCGGCATGCGCTTTCGGGAACATATACTTTATCTTCTTGCAGCTCTCCACATACCAATCGGGAACGTTGTTGTCCTTGAAAGCCTGATAAATTTCATCATCAAACTTTTTCTTTGCGCCACCCTTACGGGTAATCTCCATTATCTTGAATGCGAGAGACGGCTCGACGCCCTTGTGCATCAGATAGACCATAATATTATCACGCGTTCCGATAACCTCGGAAATCGTGCATATCTTCTGGTCAATAAGGTCTTTTGCGTTTCCAAGCCATACGTCAGTTCCGTGAGAAAGTCCCGAAATCTGGAGCAAATCTGCAAACGTCTTGGGCTGGGCGTCAATAAGCATCTGCATTGAGAAGCCCGTACCGAACTCGGGAATACCAAGTGTTCCGCAAGGGACGCCCAAATCCTTTTGCTCGATACCAAGCGGTTCAAGCGAGGTGAAAAGCTGATAAACCAGCGGATCGCTTGTTGTCACGTCCGCAATCTTCATTCCCGTCATATCTTCCAAATGCTTGTAGAGTGTGGGAACATCGTGTCCAAGCTCGTCGAGCTTCAGAATTGTATCGTGAAGCGCGTGGAAGTCAAAGTGCGTTGTGATAATATCCTCTTCCGTCTTATCAGCTGGGTGCTGAACAGGAGTAAAATCGTAAACCTCGTGGTCGTTCGGAACAACGACCATTCCTCCGGGGTGCTGTGACGTTGTTCGCTTAACGCCCGTACAGCCGATTGACAAACGCTCAATCTCGGCTTCGTTAAGAGTAATTCCGCGCTCCTCGCAGTATTTCTTAACAAATCCGTAAGCCGTTTTTTCCTGAACAGCGGAAATAGTACCCGCCTTGAAAACGTGATCCTTACCGAACAGCTCTTCGGTGTAACGATGAACTTTTCCCTGAACTTCACCTGAGAAGTTCAAATCAATATCGGGCGCTTTATCACCCTTAAAACCGAGGAACGTCTCAAACGGAATATCGTGTCCGTCTCTGATCATATCCACATCACAATGCGGACAGTTTTTCGGAGGCAAATCGAAGCCCGAACCAACAGAGCCATCTGTAATAAACTCATTATATCTGCACTTAGGGCAGCGATAATGCGGCGGAAGCGGATTAACCTCGGATATACCCGACATTATCGCAACAAACGAAGAACCTACCGAGCCACGCGAACCTACAAGGTAGCCGTTATCCTCGGAATACTTCACCAGCTTCTGCGCAATCATATAAAGCACGGAAAATCCGTACTTGATAATAGCGTCAAGCTCCTTTTTCAAGCGCTTTTCAACTAGCTCGGGCAAATCGTCGCCATACCAGGCGTGTGCTCTGTCCCAGCAAAGCTGTTGGAGCTCCTCCTCTGCACCGGGAAGCGAGGGAGTAAACGTACCCTCGGGGATAGGACGGATACTTCCGTCAATCATATCAGCAATCGCATTGGTGTTCTTTACAACTACTTCAAACGCCTTTTCTTCGCCCAGATAGGAGAATTCCGCAAGCATCTCGTCTGTTGTTCTGAAAAACAGCGGAGCCTGATTATCGGCGTCCTTATAGCCCTGTCCCGCCTGGAGTATCTTTCTGAACACTCCGTCCTCTTCATCCTTGAAGTGAACATCGCAGGTTGCAACGCACAGCTTTCTAAGCTTATCGGCAAGGGCTACTATACGTCTGTTAAGGTCGCGCAGACCTTCTTCGTCCTTAACGTTTCCCTCGCGGACAAGAAACTGATTGTTTGCGATAGGTTGGATTTCGAGATAGTCGTATGTTGCTGCAATTCTCTCAATATCCTCCTCGGGACGATTGGCAAGAATTGCGCGGAACAACTCTCCCGCTTCGCAAGCCGAACCGATAATCAGTCCCTCGCGGTGCTTCTGAAGCTCTGAATACGGAATTCTTGGCTTCTTATGGAAATATTTAAGGTTAGAATAAGATACAAGTTTATAGAGGTTCTTTAGTCCCACCGCATTCTGAACCAGGATAATGAGGTGATACATCGGGAGCTTCTTAACGTCAACCGCTCCAAGCAGAGAATTCAAATCTCCCAGCTTTTCGAGTTTTCCGAACTTTGCCGCCTCGGAAATCATTTTCAGGAAAATCTCCGACAGCATTTTAGCATCATCAATTGCACGATGATGATTGAAGTCGCCGAGCTTGTATTCCTTAGCTATCGTATCCAGCTTATAATTCTTCAGATTTGGCAAAGCCGCTTTGGCAAGCTTCAGCGTATCAATGTCCGCGTAACTGTACTCCATTCCGTTACGCTCACAAACAGCTCTCAGGAATGATGTATCAAAATTGGAATTATGAGCGACAAGCACACCTTTTCCCACGAATTCAAAGAACGACTTAACCGCGCTGACGTCATCGGGAGCGCCCTGTACCATTTCATCGGTAATGCCTGTGAGGTCGGATATGTTCGAGGGTATCTCCATTCCGGGATTAACAAAGGTCTGGAACTCCTCAACCACCTGACGGTTTTTCAGCTTAACCGCACCTATCTCGGTAAGTCTGTCCTTCTCGGAAGAAAGACCTGTTGTTTCAACGTCAAAAACGATAATTTCATCATCGGCGGAATAGTCAACACAGCCCGAAACAAGCGCCTCGCTGTCATTCACGAAGTACGCTTCCATTCCGTATATCATCTTGAAGGTTTCGTCTTTTTTCCGAATATCAACAACAGTATTCATCGCTTCGGGATAAGCCTGAACATTGCCATGGTCAGTGATAGCAACCGCGTGATGTCCGAACTCAAACGCCTGCTTTATCAGGTCCTTGGGAGTGGAAACCGCGTCCATATCAGACATCGTGGTATGCATGTGAAGCTCAACACGCTTCTCATCGGACAAATCTTTTCTGGAATGCGTCTTTATTGAAGCGATGGAATAGGGACGCATATTAATTTCTTTTGCAAAATTATCATATTCAAATTTTCCCGATACGATAATTGCTTTTCCGACTGCTACATTATCCTTAACTACATCGGTATTTTCAGACGGAGTTATTATTTTCAGAACCTGAGAAGAAGTCTTGTCCGAAAAAGAAGCAGTGAAAATAAATGTATTTCCATCACGCGATACACGCTCGTCCGTCTTGAATACAGTACCCCACACAGTAGCCTCGTCCTGGTCCGAAAAAGGCTCGGACATGGATACCGGCTCTTTGAAATTACCTTTGCCATAAAACAGACCTGCTTTATTATCAAAATGCTTGTTCTCGAACGGAAGTAGTATTTCTTCTGGTTCAGCCATAAACTTTGGTCTTGCCTGACGCTGACGACCGCCGCCGCTGTATTCTTTCTTGGCAGGCGGTGCTTCCGAATATGAGATAACCTCAACAGGCTCGTTTTGCTCGGTTGAAACAAATTCGTCAAACGAGGTTTCGTTTTCCGAAAGAAGCACCACATTGATGTTCTTGTCGAAAAATCCCTTTACAAAAGTCGCAATCTTCTTTTCCATTTCAAGACCAAGCAAGATTTGCTTTCCGCCCGATTTCAGGGTTATCTCAAACGTGCTGTCGTCGCCGGAAATCTCAGCTCCGTCAAAATAGCCGTTTACAGAAGCGTTCTTCCGCTTTATCAGCTCAATTATATCAAATATGTAGTCGCTGTCAAACAAACTTATATGATACTTTGGATATACAGTAACCTCTGTTCCGCCCATACGCTTGGTAATTTCATCGCTTGCCGCAAGCAGCTCGGACATTGGAACAAGCTCGTCAAGCTCCAGACTTATGTTCAGAACGTTGCTTGACTCAACACGCACAATCTCCCTGACATTACCATTAGCAATAACAGGCGATAACTCACAGTTTTCAACCAAATCCAAAAGTTTTGCTTGCATCTATATATCGTTCCTTTCAAATCAGAGACTGTCTATCTCTTTCATCAATTCATCCAAAATACAATTTTCGGGTACCTTTTTAATTATCTCACCCTTTTTAAAAATCAAACCCTCGCCAATTCCGCCCGCAATGCCAATATCAGCTTCGCGTGCTTCTCCGGGGCCGTTGACAATACAGCCCATTACTGCAACTTTAATAGGCTTATTAACGTCCTTCAACATTTCCTCTACCTCTGAGGCAAGTTTAATCAGGTTTATTTTTGTTCGTCCGCAAGTCGGGCAGGATACAATTTCTACTCCCGTGCCCATTCCACAGGCTTTCAAAATGTCCTTTGCTGCGTAT
>JBJESC010000078.1:2655-4595 GCA_051882615.1 Oscillospiraceae bacterium | reverse complement strand
CACAAGAGCCACTTTGAGGATAACGACGAGAAGCGCCCGAACAGCTTTCTCTACCTGCTCTCGACGACGTACGGTCAGGGGGGAGTGCCGTTTGACGACACGCTGTTCTTCGCACAGCTCAACACTATCCAGAAAATCGCGTCCGAGAAGCATCCGTGCGTTATTATCGGTCGCTGCGCGGACTATGCTCTGCGCGACTTTAAGGGCGTGGTGAACATCTTCATCAGCGCACCGCTTGAAGTGCGGGTTAAGCGCGCAATCGAGGTGTACGGAATAGCCGAAAAGCACGCCGAGGAATACGTCAAGCGCATTGACAAGCAGCGCACGTCCTACTACAACTACTACACCGACAGGCGGTGGGGTATGCCGTGGAACTATCAGCTTTGCATTGACAGCTCCGCGCTCGGAATAGACGGCTCGGTGGATTTGCTTGAGCAGTTCATCGGTGAGTACTACAAGAAGTAATAACGCACATCCCTCCTTGATTTCAAGGGGGGATGACTATTTCATTCGATTTCCTTGAGCGTCCTGTATATCTCCTGCATACGAATATCTGTGGCGGCGATTGTCTCCGCGCACTCCTTCAGCTGCGCGGCAAGCTCGGCGGACACCTCGGTGTCCGTCTTGTACTTCAGCTCGTGTTCAAGGCTCGCCCAGAAGTCCATCGCTATGGTGCGTATCTGTACCTCAACGTGAACCAGCTCCTTGCGGTCGGAGAGGAAAACGGGCGTTTCGATAACGAGATGAAGACTGCGGTAGCCGTTTGGCTTCGGATTTTTTATGTAGTCCTTAACCGACACGAGAGTAACATCGTCCTGCTTGGTGAGCAGCTCTGCCACGGTGTATATATCCTCGATGTAGTTGCAGATTACGCGCACTCCTGCGATGTCGTGGAGGTTTGCACGAACGCTGTCAATGGTTATCGGCAGCCCCTTGCGCTGGAGCTTTTCCAGCATACTCTGCGGGGATTTCAGTCGGTCGTTAATGTGGTGAATGGGGTTGTATGCGTACTTTGTACTGAACTCGCTGTCGAGGATTTCCAGCTTGGTCTTGACCTCGCGGATTGCCGACTCGTATAGGTGTTCCAGCTCCACGAACTTGAACATCTGCTCCATAACCTGACGCCCCGCGTCCTCCGACAGCATCTGCTGCATTTGGGCGATTTGGGGAGGGTTGTTTTCAAGGTTTTTCTGCATCTTATGTATGTTCATATTCTTGCCTTTCATTATTTTCCGGCTCTGCCTTAATTATATTTTACAAATCAAATAATCAAGTTACAGCCGTGTGTTATTTTGGTGAAAACACACGGCTGTCGGATTTTTATGTCTGCGCGTCTTTTTTCATTCCGCCGAGCAAGGCTTCAATTTCCTCGGGGGAGAGACGGTCGCCGCCGCTCTCGGAGTTATCCTCCTGCTTCGGAGCGTTTATGTCGATAGGCTCGCTTACTGCGTTCACCTGTTCGTTAAGCATTCTCTCGATGTCTTCCTGTGACATTTTTCCGGAAGAGGAGGGAGCGTCCTCTGCGGGCTGAGGTTCAGCCGTATCGTTAGCCGCGAACAGCTTCGCAATCTCCTCGGGGGAGAGGTTTCCACCGGAGCTTGCAGGAGGTGCGACCTCTGCGGGAGCGGATTCAGCCGTATCGTTAGCCGCAAACAGCTTCGCAATCTCCTCGGGGGAGAGGTTTCCGCCGGAAGATGCGGGAGCGGGCTCGGGAGGTGCGACCTCTGCGGGAGCGGGTTCAGCCGTATCGTTAGCCGCGAACAGCTTCGCAATCTCCTCGGGAGAGAGGTTTCCGCCGGAGCTTGCGGGAGGTGCGACCTCTGCGGGAGCGGGCTCCGGTTCAGCCGTATCGTTAGCCGCGAACAGCTTCGCAATCTCCTCGGGCGAGAGGTTTCCGCCGGAGCTTGCGGGAGGTGCGACCTCTGCGGGAGCGGGCTCCG
>JBJESC010000078.1:0-2555 GCA_051882615.1 Oscillospiraceae bacterium | reverse complement strand
TCGGGGGAGAGGTTTCCACCGGAGCTTGCAGGAGGTGCGACCTCTGCGGGAGCGGGCTCCGGTTCAGCCGTATCGTTAGCCGCGAACAGCTTCGCAATCTCCTCGGGGGAGAGGTTTCCACCGGAGCTTGCAGGAGGTGCGACCTCTGCGGGAGCGGATTCAGCCGTATCGTTAGCCGCAAACAGCTTCGCAATCTCCTCGGGAGAAAGGTTTCCACCGGAGCTTGCGGGAGGTGCGACCTCTGCGGGAGCGGATTCAGCCGTATCGTTAGCCGCGAACAGCTTCGCAATCTCCTCGGGGGAGAGGTTTCCACCGGAGCTTGCAGGAGCGGGCTCGGGCTCGGAGGGAGCCTCCGCAAGTCCCGATTTAATAAGCAGCTGCTCGATTTCATCGGCAGTCATTGTGCTGTTCTTGGGGGTGGAGCTGTATTCGTCCTCGGGCTTGGGAGCGTGTTCAACAATCGTAGCCGCCACATCAACCTTCTGCTGGTGCAGAATTTCGTTTATATCGGCGATTTCCGAGGGCTTCTCCTCTGCTGCGGGAGCCGTGGAAGCCGTCTGCGGGATTGGCGCGGTGCTGTGAGGCGCATCTGCGCTTTCCGCAGCGTCGCACGGCTTGATTTCCGCGGACATCAGATTGTCCCAATTCTTCTTCGCCTTTTCAAAATCGCAGTTGTCGCCCTCAAAGCGTACCCAATAGGTGTCGTAAGGAGTAATTCCGCGCGTTTTGCGGATAATGCTGTATACGTTGTATTTTTCCAGACCGAGACGGGACAGCTCATATTCTGTAAACGGCGTCTTGTCCTGAAAAACTCTGCTCGAAAAGAAGTAGTATATATCCGCAATGGTGAGCGGACGGCTGATAGGAGTAATCATGTTCTCCTTGTACTTCGTAAGAATTCTGAAAGAGATGCGCTCGTCGGAAGAAATGTCGTATTCGGCAATTTCAGCGTCCTCTTTAAGAACGACAAATTTCAAAGGAAGCGGCAGCTCAAATGACTTGTTGTCTATAAGTCGGTACCTGTTGCCTTTGATAATTATGTTCGTCATAGGTCAAATCTCTCCCTCTCGCAAGGCTTGATTAATTATTCAAATACCGTACTCCTCGCTTTGGCGCACGGGCGAAATCCGCGATGCTTTGCGTTAATTATACCATATTTGGGTTCTTTATTCAATAGTTTATTTTCAAGTTGACAAGTTTTTTTTGTCGGCAGCTGTAACTTTCACAAATTGGAAAATGGGAATTTGTGAAATTTTAATGAAAATTCCAAAAACCGCCCAAAGAAAACCTTCAAAGTGTTTACATTATGAGATTTCTATGTTATAATAAACGTGTGTAATCCTACTAGCGAAATGGGGAGAATTTATGAAGATTAAAGTATTACTTCTTGTTGCGGCAATTTGTTTCGCAATAATTCCGCTTGCGGCGAGAGTGGGTTTGTCCCAGTATTTTATCACCTCGAACTCCGCTGAGGAGTATCAGGCTTGCGTCAAGAGTATGGCTCAGGCTCAGGTGTCCTCGCTTCAGGCTATCATTGATAAGGCTGACAACGATTTGGATACGTTTGCGGCTTATCCCTCTATGGGTTCGGCTACCGCTGCGGGAAGCGCAGATGCCGGTGTTCAGGACTTTGTTTCTAAGTTCTCTTCCGGTAACGATATGATTGTTGCCGCAAGAGTTGTCAACGGAAGCGGCGTTGTTATCGCCGGCGAAGGCAAGGGAAACGAGCTTGCCGGTTATGCCGATTACAACAGCGAAAAGTTCCTTGACGATACGCTTTATTTCGACACGGTTGACACATCAGCCAAGACAATGTTCATCAAGAGAAAGATGAATGGCTGCACTCTTCTTATTTCTTACGACGCGGCTACTCAGAACTCTCTGCTCTCCAAGACGCTGACCAATGCTGCGTTCGATGTTCCCAACAACAAATCTCAGGGTAAGCTTGTTGTTGCCGACTCCAATCGTAACTGGTCCTCAGGTTCCGGATTCTACTCCAACCTTGAGGGTACATACACCACCGCAGTAACAGGCGCTATGGCAAGCCTCAGCGATGGAACGGCTTCCGATGTTGTAAAGTACACCGTCGGCAGTGACGAATACCTTGCTTCTCTTGTAAGAGTAGGCGGCGAGAATGGCTTGATTGCCATTGCAAGCTGCAACTATATGAAGAACGGCATCTACGCGAGCAGCAATATTGCTATCATTATGGTTGCTGCTATTCTTTCGGCAATTGCGGCGATTATTGCGGCAATCGTTGTTTCGCGCAGCGTAACAAAGCCCTTGAGAGATATTGAGACTACTCTGGAGCGCGTTCTCCGCGGCGACCACGAGGCTCGTATCGGTACAATCAGCCTTAATGAGTACGGTCAGCTCTCCCGTGCGTTTAACAGCCTCATTGATGAAATCGTAGTCAGCGAGGACAGATATAAGACCATTTCCGATATGTCGGATAATATCATCTTTGAGTGGAACTTCAAGACAAACGAGGTCGTTTTCTCCAACAACTTTAACAAGAAGTTCAGCTATCGCCCGCCGTCTGACCACTTCGGCGA
>JBJESC010000077.1:0-4612 GCA_051882615.1 Oscillospiraceae bacterium | reverse complement strand
TGCTGTTATATTTCTTCTTCAGGTCGGTGGGCTTTCCTTTTGCCATGCTGATTTCTCTTGACAGAGAATAGCAAATTTCCCCGACAAGCTTTCCGTCATCATCAACCTCTGAGTTGCTGATATTTCCGGATACAAAGATTTTTTCTTTTGGCAGCAGTTCGCAGTCGGTGATGGCGATTCTGGTTTCTGACCTTGTTCCTTGCCCGTTGCACTCTCTGACCTTAAGAATTCTGGCGGCAGCGGGTGTGAGCAAGCTGTTAAGAAGCGCCGACTTGCCTACGCCGGTGGGACCAATGATTAGGTTGGGTCTACCCAGCTTTGACTGTACGTCGAGTACTTCAAGCCTCTCCGAATCGGGGTACGAGGAATCAAAACCCTGGGCATTGGCGTCCATTGAAATTGAATTCTCCGTGATTGAGTTGGGGTTGTTAAAAATGTCTGCCATAATAAAATCCTCCTTAAGCAGATGGTTATGATTTGCAATACAAAAAACCTCTCTACAACAGAAGCAGAGAGGTGATTATCATTTGGCAAATCATAACTACACCTCACCTAAGGAGATGGTATAGTCTATGAAACAGCAAATAAAAAAATCAAACCACTGCTACATTCCACGCTTGATACTACGAGCAAGCTCGTGTTGTAGTTATTTTTTGATTGTGCTTATAAGCATAACATATTCTAACCAAAAAATCAAGTGCTTTTTTGAAAAAACATTTACAAATAATATCGATTCTTCGCCCCTGACTTTGTGCGTTATCCACAATCACCCAAGATTTAATCAATACGCAAAAGTTTTCAACAATGCGTTGGATATTTTGTCGGAAATTAATTCGGTTTATTGTTGCAAAACGTTAAAAATGCGGTTATAATAGTAGTGTAGAGATGAAATCGTAATGAAAGGAGTAAATTATGCGAAGAACAAAAATCGTATGTACAATGGGTCCCGCTACCGAGTCGGACGATATTCTCCGTCAGCTTATCGAAAGCGGAATGAACGTTGCCCGCCAGAACTTTTCCCACGGTTCGCAGGAGGGACATAAAGTCACCCACGACCGCGTAGTGCGCCTTGCAAGGGAGCTTGGGAAGCCCGTGGCAACGCTGCTTGACACCAAAGGTCCCGAGGTGCGCTTAAAGCAGTTCAAGGATAACAAAAAGGTCGAGGTTAAGACGGGAGATACCTTTACTCTGACTACTGCCGAGGTGGAGGGGGATAACACCCGCGTTTCCGTTACCTACAAAAACCTCCCGAACGATATTGAGATAGGCACGAGAATTCTCATTGACGATGGAAACGTGTCCGTGCGCTGCTCCGATATAAAGCATAATTCGGACGGAACGGCGGATATAGTCTGCACCGTGCTTAACGGAGGAATGCTCTCCAATAACAAGGGCGTGAATATCCCCGGAGTGAAGCTGTCTATGCCGTATCTCAGCGAGGTTGATATTTCGGATATTCGTTTCGGCTGCCGCGAGGGGTTCGACTATATCGCTGCGTCTTTCGTTACCTGTGCGGACGATGTTCTGGAAATCCGCAAAATTCTCGCCGAGGAAAACCGCCCCGAAATCCGCATTATCTCGAAAATCGAGAACGAGGAGGGCGTGAATAACATCGACGAAATCCTCCGCGTATCTGACGGAATAATGGTGGCTCGCGGAGATATGGGCGTTGAAATTCCGTTTGAAGAAATCCCCCGCCTTCAGAAGATGCTGATTAAGAAAGCGTTCAGCGCAAGCAAGCAGGTTATTACGGCTACCCAGATGCTGGAGAGTATGATACATAACCCGCGCCCGACCCGTGCCGAAACAACCGACGTTGCAAACGCGATTTACGACGGCACAAGCGCGATTATGTTATCGGGAGAAACCGCTGCGGGCGAACACCCCGTTGAGGCGGTTAAAACAATGGCGCTGATTGCCGAAACAACCGAAAAGGCGATTGACTATAAGAAGCGCTTCCACAAGCAGGAGTCGCTTGACGGTGCGAATGTGTCGGCGGCGATTTCCCACGCAACGGTTACGGCTGCGATGGAGCTGGGTGCGTCCTCGATTGTAACGGTAACCAAGTCGGGAGCAACGGCGCGTATGATTTCGCGCTATCGTCCCGAATGTCCGATTATTTCCTGCACCACAAGCGAGGTTACCTATCGTCAGATGGCGCTGTCGTGGGGAGTAATCCCGCTGATGTGCGAGGAGCTGAACACCAACACGGACGACCTTATTCACCTTGCGGTGGAAAAGGCGGTTGAAGCCAATCTGCTGAAGAACGGCGACCTTGCGGTTATCACCGCGGGAGTACCGCTCGGCGTATCGGGAACTACAAACCTGATGAAGGTGCATATTGTCGGCGATGTTCTTGTTTCGGGAACGGGCGTAAACGGAAATCCCGTAACGGCTACCGTATGCGTAGCGAAAACGGACGAGGAAGCGATTGAGCGCTTTATGGCGGGACAAATCCTCGTAATGCCCAAGACCTCGAACGCAATTCTTCCGCTGCTCAAGACTGCGGCGGGTATCATCACCGAGGAGGGCGGCGCGGACAGCCACGCGGCTATCGTGGGAATGACGCTGGATATTCCGGTAATCGTGGGTGCGGCGAACGCAGCCGCCGTTCTGAAAAGCGGAATAGCCGTTACAATGGACCCCGAAAAGGGACTTGTAATGGCTGGACAGCAGAACCTTTGACGAGAATACTAAAGCACAACGGCTCACCGATTTTCGGGGAGCCGTCAGGCTGTCGATAAAGCCCCGTCTGCTTCGTCAACGGACTGTTGGCAGGCACCAAGCCTAGCCAACAGCCCGTTTCAGCGTTTTCCGCGGAGCGGATAATGCGCGCATCTGGGAGCTTTCTCGCCAGCCTGTTTTTGTACTTTTTCGACAAGCTCACGGCTCCCCGTTTTTCGGGGAGCCGTTTTGCCTATAAAAGCGACTTCTGCCTGCGGGAGGCTTGCCCGCGGGCGCGTTATTCGGTGTGCGCAGCGAACGCTTCCGCTCCTACGCTGAATAGCAAGACTATGATTATTATATTTTTCAATTATAACAGATTAACATTGACATATTAAAAACTGATAATCTGCTGAATATCTTGGTTATCCTTCCGGGGTTCTGCCATGGTGCTAAAGCCACACCACATTATCGCCCAAATTTTGACATACATGATGAATGTATTCCAATGTATTCCGGCAAAAAGGAGACAGCCCATCTACAAAGATTTGTCCGCTTTCGGAAATTGATAAGATCTGCATATCATTCGTGCCGAATTCAAGAACATTTCTTCCCAAAAGCCGAGTTTGGTTCCAATTATAAACGTCGCGGGTAAATAGCAGATCATCTTTACGAAGCTTTTCAATCAGATAATCCGGGGAATAGAATTCTTGATAGTCATGCTGCCGAGAAAACCTGAACACTAAGCCGCCGAATTCTTTTATAGCGTCAAGTTGAATTTGAGAGAGAAAAATTTCGTGACTTTTCAGCTCTTTTTCCAGCTCGGTCGTATCAACACATCTGTTCTTATGCCAGCCAAAATGTCGTAGCATTTCGTATGTCTTTTCGGATATTATCGAGTTTTGATCATATTCAACGGTCGTAAGATAGTCAAACAATTCTTCTTCCGTTTCAAACTTCAATTGGTGATTTTCATCCCAAAATCTTCCGTCTTGTGAAAGGTAAATTTTTTCTGCCGGACAATTATAGACCGCTATTCCTACTACGGCGGCAACAAACTGACCGATATCTTCCCAGTAGAAAGTTTCGTGGCTTCGACAGCTAATAACAATATGGAGCCAGTCTAACCCGTTTTCCTCCAACTGTTCGATAGATAAATCTCCGTTAAAACCATCGCGGAAAAGGAAATTAAAAATAAAATCCGAATTGTAGCCTAATTTTTTTTGAATTTTTTCAATACTATATTGAGCAAGCTCTCTATTATTGAAGTTTTGCTGCTTAACCGCATATTCCAAAAATTCTTTACGTGTCATAGTGCACCTCTATTAATTAGAGCTAATTTTAGTGTATTGCAGTGTTAGGAATACACAGTTAAATTTTGTTGCTGTTATACCATATTTCAGCAAAAAGCATGCATCACAGATAACTTGGATATATTACGTCATTAACTTGAATCAAATCCTTTCGTGAACACCTAAAAACAAATCTGCTGATATCACTAAGAGCCTCTACATCGTTATTTGCGACATAATATATATTTCCATCGCTTATAATTTGTAAAAATTTACGATTTCCGACATAGAAATTATTATTAACAGTTTCGCAAATAAGAAGTTCTCTGTCAGTAGTTCTACACAAACGCTGGCTTTGCTCTATAGCTTCTTTGTTAGACAAATCAAAAGCATGACCAAACAATAAAATCTTGCAATCATACATGTTCTCAACCTGCATAAACTCAAAGCCTTTCTGATATTCATGACGCAAGTCTGAGTCGTCAAAGCATACTTCAACCTTTCCGGTTTCGCAGTTTTCAAGTCTTACAAACCTTGTCATTTCGGCATTTGAAGCTGACAAAAATCTATACATATTTCCTCCCACATCAACCATAATTCGGCAACAGTACATTATTTACTTGGATAAAAAGAAACAATAAAACCGTTCGTTCCAT
>JBJESC010000076.1:0-20839 GCA_051882615.1 Oscillospiraceae bacterium | reverse complement strand
TCCGGTGAGATTGAAGGCGGGCAGACTATGTATTCCGTTCGGTCTGCAACATTCAAGGATACAAGAGTAGGTTTATTGGTGTTCATTTCTTCCTCCGTTTGTCTTAAAACTTTGCTTTCCATTCCGACTTTACCTCAAGCGTATAGTGCATTGGAGCAAGGCTTGACCATGCAAAATCATAGGGTATCTCAACCTCTATCGTTCCCTCAACGGAAAATTTCTCGGCTGTGCTTGTGTCGCTTGGAGCACGGGGAGCCGGGGTTACTGAAAAGGTAATGTTCTTTATCGTGCATTGTGCAATTTCGCCGTTGGACATGGCATTATTCATATACTGCATGATTTGCGCCTTAGTCGCGGTATGTGATTCACGCCACACATAGCCGCCTGTGTTAGAATAGCTTGCTGCCTGTCCCTCGCGCACATTCTGATATAGTTTCGCGTAATTTGACACGGAAACATGAATGATAGCGTCCTCATACTTGTCGCGAATTGCTGCCGCCTCGATATTTATGCGGATAACCTCAAAAATACCAAAGGCAAGCAGCATTACAACGATAACAATAACCGAGGTCATTACCGTAGAAAAGCCCTTGTTGGAGCGTAACCTTTTAAGCATTTTTCCAGTACACCTCCGAGATACCGTTTGCGCTGGATGAAATTGTGATCGGGTGGCCGGTAAAAACAAAGAATGATAAGTCCACTTGTGTGGATACTGTGACGGTGAATGTATCGCCTATCTGTATCTTACCGTTTTTCGACCATACAACGGTTGGGGTAATTCCGCTGGTTTCGTTTAGCCTTTCAAGCCGGGCGGTGGTTTCGCTGCCTACTCTGCCGGCGATCTCTGCCTCACGGCAAAGCTCGTTCGCGTAATTGTTCAGAGTCATTTTCGTAAGGAAAACGGGGGCAACGGTGATGATGAACATTAGCATCATTACCATTATCATCACGAAAATCGTAACGCCGACATAAGTGCTTCCTTTCTTTTCAGCAAGCCGATTTATGTACTTACGCATACACACCTCCTTAAAAGCTGAACAGCGTACCAAAGCTGTCGAACATGGTTGTTCCGAGTACGACAACATAAAGGAGCAGCATAACCATCAGCAGCACCATAGACAGCCTGTTGATTTTCGGCGGTATCTTCAGCGCAAAGTTGCGGAGTATCTGCTTTTGGTATTCCGAAAAACGATATATGAGCGTTTCCCAGTAAACGTGCGTATCCGAGCCACGCGCCATTTCGATAAGTCCTCTTGTTACCTCGGAAAGCTGAGTAGAGCCGATTCTGCCCTCAAATCTGGTAATAGCAGCCTCCCAATTTGAAGAACGCATATCGGCTATGGTTATCTCTAATTCCTCGCGGAAATACGGTGAGAATGTGTCCTTGTGTTTTTCAAGAATGGAGAGGACATTGTGGTCGGTTTTTATCTCCTGCGCTATTGCACCGACAAAGCGCGGAAGATCGGTGTCTATCTGTTCTCGTTTCATTTTGATAGCCTCGGAGATTTTTTCCTGCGCGTTTGTATACTGTAACACGCCGAGAACAACCATGAGCAGAGCAAATATCACCGGAACAGCCTGTACATACTGATTGTCTATCATTGACGCGACAAGTGCGCCGAGGATATAAACGGGTATTCCGAGCAGAGCGTATGCGCCTGCCTTGACGATAGCTCTTGCCTCGTAAAGCTGCGGCGACATGGATATGTGCGCTATTTTCAGATTAGCCTCTAACTGCTTTTGCCGTATATCCGACATTGGCAGCAGCTTTGACACAAACAGAGCCGCGTTGTTGTACATTTGCGAAAGCCCGTCCGGTGCGGGACGGTTGCGGGGTCCAATCGCTCTTATCGCCGCCGTTGTCTTTGAGGAGGGCACTTTCAGCAGAACAAGCGCGAATGAATACGCACCTCCTGCAAAAAGCAGACAGGCGGCAAGCACCATAGCTTTCAGAGAAATGTCAATTAAGCTCAATCAGATCACCTCTTATATTCAATGGGCTGGGTGTACTTATATGTGAGTGCAATAACGATAATGACCGTAACAGCTACTACACAATTCACTATCTGCCCGGCAAGCGTTTCTGTGAGAACGGCAAACCAGTCCGCGTTGAGGAAAAAAATCAGCGGATAATTCGCAAGGACAAGCCCTATCATCGTGAACACCTCTTTGCGCGGCTGCATTATCATGTTTTTCAGTTCCGCATTAACTATGCGAATATCTGAAAGACGCGCCGCCAAAGGCTGGAGTGAGAATTTCTGTTCGGAATTATCCTGGCACTCTATCAGCGTATCGCACCATTCGTGGAAAATTTCGTTGTCAATCTCGTCCTTGAGCTGCTCGATAGCAAGTTTGACATTGGAGGAAATCATATCCACACGGGTGAGAAAGTTGATGAAAGCGTACTGTACAGGAGGGTTGATGTGGTCGATGGATTGTCTTACCGCATAGGCTATATCGCCGTTTGATATGTAATTTGTTGTGATGATGGACAACGCTGTTTCCAGCTCCTCTGCGATATGAGCCTTGTAGCTGGAAAGGAGCAGCTTAACATACACATACGGTATTACAAAAGCTGCGGCAATAAGCACTACTGAAATGAGAAGATTGTTGAACAACGCACCAAGCAGCACTCCAACAACACCGCCGACAACCGCCGCAGTGATAAGCAGAGAAAACTTGTTTTCGGAGTGCGTTGCCGCAAGAGCGTTCGTGATGTTGTCGATCATGCGCTGCATACGCGACTTTTTTATCTTGCCCTGCGCCACAAGTACCTTGTATTTAAGGCTGCGGTCACGGTGGAGCAGCGACATAATATCATCTGTTATCCTCTGCGGAGAAAGTCCGAGAAGAATGACTACGGCAGCAGAGAGCAGCAGCGCAGCAAGCAGATAAATTATCTTCATAGTTATACCCTCCCGTATATTTCAAGTTTGTCCTTCGGTACTCCGTTGTCACGCAGGCGTTTCATAAAGTTTTCGGTGGGCGGATTGACCTTGACGTGCTTGCCGATTATTCTCGCCGTTCCGTCCGGGTTACGCACCTCGTCAATAATATCATAACGATAAAGGGTGCGGGTTTCGTACTTTCCTTTCTCACCCTGAATACATTCCGCTATTTCCATGATGTGACGCGATCCATCATCAAGCTGCTTGAGGTAAATTCCGATAGGGAATGCCTCTGTTACAAGCGAGAGGATAGTATCAAGCGGCAGAGAGTGCGCCTGCAGGCAGAGCGTCGCAAGGCGGGTGTATATCTGGTGTGTGGAGGACGCGTGTGTGGTCGTAAGAACGGTGTGTCCTGTCCGGGCTGCCTCCTGCGCCTGCCACGCTTCCTCGTTTTTCATTTCAGCAACGCAAATTGAGTTAGGGTGCATGGTAAGGCACATAGTAAGCAGCTTTGCTAATGTTACGTCCCGTGCCGGGTCATCGGTTTCCTTTGTGACGAGGTGGAGAACGTCGTTGATAACATTACCGTTCTCATCACGCTTTACAAGGTCAAATTCTCTCACAGATTTTTCGAGCGTGATCAGGCGCTTGTTGTTCGGATAGTTTGACATTATATCCGCCATAATAGTGGTCTTTCCGGAGCCTGTTTCACCGGCATAGCACTGCGAAATGCCGTGAATAAAGCAGGTTACAAGGAAATCATATTCCTCCTCGCTGACCATGCCGGACTCGATAAACTGCTCACGGGTTATCTTTGAGGGATTGACGATACGGATAGACGCGCAGGCACCGCGGGCATTATCGCAAATATCCGTATAGCCTGCGGTCACTCTGATATTAGAACCGAGAAAGCCTGTCGCGATAGGCTTTGAGCTGTCCCATGTGATGTGATTGTGGTGCAGCAGACGTTTCAGCACGTCAACAAGATGACCTGCGTTCTTGAAATGTTCAACTTTGAAACGTGCGCCCTTTGCGGGAATAATCTCCACGTCGTCCCAGCCGTTGATGTTTATTTCCTCTATATCCTTTCGGAGCAGCCACGGAGTAAGGATAGAATACTCTGCCATTTCAATGTAAAGTTTGTCGGCAACCTCACCCAGCGTCATATTCGGGACATAATAGTTGTTGTCCTTCATATACTGCTTGATCAGGCGTTTCATCATATCCTTTTTGTCGGCTTCGTAAAGCTCCACAGCGTAATTTTCTGCCATGTGCTGCTGAACACGGGCAAGCAGGGTGTCAAAAGGAATGTAGGAACGCTCTATTTCCTTAACGCTTTTGTCGGCAACCTCTGAGAAATCAGACTTATCCTTTTTCTTGCGGGACTTGGTTTCCTCTGCGTCCTTTACCTCTATGTATTCGCTTTCGGTGTCTGCGGACTTTTTCTTGAAAAGATTGAACCTCATTATTTCTTACCTCCGATCAGCGACTTAGCGAGTTTATCAACAGCGTGATTATATGCGCTGTCCGACACACCGCCGCGGAGTATCGTCGCCTGGTTGAAAGCCTCCGCTGCGTGTGTGCTGTAAGGTATCTCGCCGGATATTCGTCCGAGCGCATTTCGCATGGCGGCAACGTCCTGCTTGAACGAATTACTGAGCGCAAGAGCGCGGATAAAATGCTTATACTGATACTGCTCGCTCTGCAATACCGGCTCCTGTGAGCCGTCGAATACAAGTCCGTTAATATCTGCGGTGAACAGCTCCACGGTCTTTGTTGCGGACATGATAGACCATGCTGTCATTTTTGAGGTGATAACGGTTGACATACAATCAATTATCACATAATCAGCGCTGCTGCGGAGATAGGAGAAAATCTGTGCAAGGCGCGTATCATCGGGCGGCGGGAAAGAGTTCTCGTTCTCGCGGATATTGTAGCCAAGCACCATTATCTTATCAGTAATGGGCAGCAGATTTCGCCGCAGATCAGTTTCCTCAAACGAAACATTCGACAGGCACTTTCCGAGAGAACCGTCAAACTTGCTTTCGTGCGGTGCAACAATAGGTATCAGCGGTTTGGTGGTATCAGTACCGACAACGATAATATCCGCTTTCGGCTCAATGCGGGAAATGTTGTGTGCAAGAGCAAGAGAGGTCGTTGTCTTGTATGCGCCGGAGCTGCCGTATATTGAAAAAATCTTACCCACTTATTCCACCTCGCTCTCTGCGCTTTCGTCATAAATCTCGGCGGTATCATAAACCGCCTCTGCCGTTTCATAGTCAACTACACCGAGCAGCTCACGCTGGGCGGCAAGATATTCGGCTTTATGTTCGCTGTCGCCGCGGCAGACAAATACTGCATGGAGCGTTGTGTTCTCGCACTCGGCAAGTTTGAGTGCCTGTGCGCGGTCCTGACATATTACGGTTATCGTTGCGTATAAAGCCTGTTCCTCATCATCGTCCTGGACAGCGTTCACCTCATCTGCGTTGTAGGTATCGTCCGAACCATTGTCTGCGGTAGTCGCTAACACCTCGACATACTGTAATTCGTCATAAATGATAGCTTCATCGTCTTTGTCCTCGTTGACAGAGATTATCTGAATTACGTCGCCTGTCTGGAGCTTACCGGAAAGACCGTTCGCAAAGCTGCGAACTGTTACTGACATAGCGGTTTCGTTTACTCCAAGCTGACGGAGCAGAGTGTCCGAGGTGTCGATGGTGTCGGACAGCTTGTTTGCGGAGAATGTGTCGCCGGCAAACATAGCGGCTACGGTGTACTTGCCGACGATCTGTTCGGGGTCGGTGATGATATTATCGGGAAGATTGAGTGTGCCAACCTCGACGGCGGCAAGCATAGAGGGCTGTATCTGCGCTCCCTGCGGAATATCCTCTTTCAGTTTGATGACAGTTGTTTTCTGTTCGAGAACAGCAGAAAACAGCGGTGTTATCCCAAAGCAGAGAATGATAGCAAGCACAATGAGAATTATGCCGATTAGTGTACGATTTTTAAGCATAGAGAAAAACCTCCAATAGAAAAACAGCCGCATTAGCAGCGCAAATAAATGGTGCAAGCGGCATTTCTTGTTCTTTTTTGATGTGTGCGAATATCTTTGCTGAAATCAGCGCAAGCAGCACCGCAATAAATTCCGGAACAGCCCCAAGCGCAAAGCCAAAAGCAGCGCACAATTTAACGTCACCCATACCTATATCCGCGATTAGATTTGCGGCGAAAAGCGTTATAAATAAAGCAAGCAAGCCTGTTATTCTTGCTGAAAGAGAAAGCTCATTCAGAAACGGGCTTGCTGCAATAATTATGAACGGAGCAAAGTTGCTTATTTCGCGGGTGCGTATATCTTCTGCGGATATATGGGTAAGGTATATGGCGAGTATGACCGATATTGTTAAAACCATTTTGATTTGTACACATACCGGTATCGCCGCTGTGAACGGGCAAAACGCACCATGTTTTTGACCTGTCCCACTACGGAAAGGCGGGTAATGGGGTCTTTACGCGTCATCATAATGCTGCTGGCAGCGCCGATCATCATTGTGAAAACAAGAGCCGCAAGGTTGCCCGTGATAAGCATAAGCACAGCCGCGACAACACCAAAGCAGGCAATTCCGATAAAGCATTGTTTAAGCTCTGTTCTGCCAAAGCCGATAAAATACTCCGGCTCGATGTTAAGTCCATACGGAATGTATAGTTTTCTACGATTTTCGTTTTCCATATTACACCGCCTTTCATGTGAGATAGCTGACGATTATGCTCTCGATTATAAACGGGAGCTGCGCGATTACCGCAAAAACAACCGTGTTCTTTAAGCGTTTCTTGTACTGCGGAGCCTCGTCTGATTCGTGCGTGAGCTTCAGAAAAATGTATATGGCTCGCATAGCAAGTCCGCTGTTTATGGCTATCTGAAGATAGCTGCTGAGCTGGTCTATCTGTGATGTGTCCATTTTTTCACCTTACTTTATTGCTCCGCGCACCATTTGTGCAACTCTGACCGTTTGGAAGAATGTGTTTCCTGCCGTTCCGCCGCCTGTCGGCACAAGAAATTCACGCAGGATACGGGGCGCTGTGGTTGCCGCAAACATACAAGCAATACCCCAAGGGATATTGGTTATATCTATCACATTTGACGAAAGCAGGAATGCAAGACCTATCTTTAACAGCGTTATCTGCACGATAGTAGTCACAAAGGCTCTAACAAACTGTGTGACATAGTTGCGGAAAATACCCTTGTCGTTTTCAAGCAGACCTAAACACGCAAGCGGTATACCGGCTACCATTACCTGCATCTCCACTCCCCGTGACATAAACTGTAACAGTAATATGAGATAGAAGATGAAGAACACAAGGCAGGCAAGTACCGGAACAATACCCAGAGAAGCTATGCCTGTCAAGACGGTAGCTGTGTAGTTGGTTTCTGCGCCTAGCTGCGTTAAAAGTGTGGTCGTTACACTATCGCAAACCTCTACGAAAATATCGTATATCCAGCGGAACATAAGCGCCGTTGCGATTGCTTTCACGAAATTCACAAGCAGCATTGTAGGGTCGGTGTCCGGATTACCGTCCGTCCATAGCACATACAAGTCAAAGCCTTTTTTGAGAAATTTCAGCACCATAAGCGATAGTGCAAGCGAAAACGCCATATCCGAAACGGTTGTGAAGAAATTAACGCCTGTGCATTGCGTCATCATCTCGTCTGCGTGAAAAACCATGTCGTACAGACCGCCAAGCACCAGTTCATTCATGAAAGTGGTTACAATTCCGGTTATGAGCGCAACAACAAGCGTTATAATGATAAATACCATAAGCGTGTTTCCTTTCCAAAGCAAGAGCCGCAGGGACAATCGCTCGGCGGAAATGACCGAGGTGTCACGCCTCTGCGACTCGCTTTATGCGGATTGGATAGAGGGTGGGTATCAGCCCATGTTGAACATGGATGTTACCTTGTCCTCAGTAGAGGGCATGATAACGTTGTTCATCAGAGCGATCAGTCCTACCAGCAGAATGCCGCCGAGTACTACGCCAATGATGATAACGATAGCGTGTTCGGAAACGGAGCCGCGGGTTTCCTCAATCTTGTTCTTTGCTGCCGCAACAGCCATAACTGCCTTGTTGATTGCCTTAGTCTTGATAGCGTTGATCTTGTTCATCATAGTTTTGTTCCTCCAAAAATTGTAGTAGTTTATCTTTCAGGCTCGTCGAAAGACGGAGCGTTGAAATCCTGTGTGTTATCTGCGGTGTTCTCACCGGTGTTGGTATTGGCATTCGCATTTGCGCGGAGCTGTTTCATGAGCGTTGAGTAAGCGCCGATTACAACATTGCTTATCTCGTCGCGCAGCTCTTTGGTCGTGGGGAACGCCGTATCAACATACTTCTTATCGCCGTTCTGGTCGGTGTAGGACACGTTCGGCATATTGACGAAAATGCCCTTTGAACCGTTCATCACGGAAAGACCTCTCACAACGAACGAATCGTCGAGGGTAATGCTGACCGTAGCAAGACGGCTGCCGTTCGGATTGTTTGAGAGCTTAATGTCCTTTTCGGGATTGCAGCTTATCTTCATTGTGTGTTCCTCCTTTGCTGCGATATGTGGTTGCGGTGAACGTTTTGTCGGGGGAGGTATCCACGAAAGGCGTAACATTATGTACCACCTCCAAAGTAACCTGTGATTACCGTAAGCAGAGAGGTCGCTACTACCGCACCGATAGTGGAAACTACTGCGGTAATAATGCGGTTATCCCACTTTTTTCTGTCCATTTCGTCTGCGGCAGAACGCCTGATACAGAAATAGACAATGCAGACCGTGCCGACTACTGCGGCAAGTCCCAGCAGAATAGTTGACGCGTCATTCAGCAGGTTTTTTAAGCCTGTCGCAACGACAGAGCCGCCTAAACCGCCGCCATCGTCAGCGAAAGCGGTAACGCTTAACGCTGCTGTCATGACCGCCGCCGTAACAGCGGAAATGATACCCTTGACCTTACTTGTCATCTTTTTCCCTCCTTTCAGAACATAGAATTGTGACCTTCGTTTTCCGCATTAACAGCTTTTCGCGCCTTTGCAGCTAATTCCAGCCACGGTTTCCATAATTTTATCTCAATCTCGCCGTCATAGCTTGGTCTTGCATTTTCATCAAGCTCAATTAACCGCTGATTATGCTTTTTGTCGCCCAGACCGAGCATATCGTTGAATGCCCATTTGGAAATATCCGGCGACTCCATAACGGCGGGAGAGTTGTTAGAGATAACGAGCGAATATGGACGTTCAAAACCGTTCATTATTTCCTCCGCAGTAAGCAGGCTGCGCTCTATCAGCGACACATTCACGGAGCTGGACGGGTTTGAATACTTTTGTGCGGAGCTGCCGAGTGAATAGGTTAGGGTTGTGTACTTTCCCATTGCTTCGGAAAGCTCCTTGTTGGTTTCAATATCGGTGCTTTGGAGATATATCCAATAGCGGCAGTTTCCCTTTGCTATGTTGGCAACCTCCTCGCCGTACACAAGTTTAAGCTGTGCAAAGCTCTGCAAAAACAAATTCCACCTTATTCCGTAGCCGCGCGACACCGTAAGTTTCTTTTCAAAGGTTTCAATCTTTGAAAAGTTACCAAATTCGTCCAGCACGAAATTAACACGATAGCGCAGGCGGTTTCCTGTTTTCTTCGCAGCAACAACAAGCAATTCATACTGCTGTGCCACAAGTATTGTGGTGATTGGATAGAATGTTTCACGCTCATCGGGAAGAACATAGAACAATGCTCTTTTCGGCTCTGTACCGAACGATGCAAGGTCAAAATCTGACTTTGATGTAATCCGGTAGGTGGTCGGATTGGTGAACAGACGGAGCGTTGTGAGTGCCGAGGTATAAAAGGACGCTGCCGTTTTATCGGGAGCGACATTTGCGATAGCAAGCGTTTGCCGTGCGGGGTGGTTGTCCGGAATACTGCGGAGGTACTTTTTGTACTGTATCTCTTTCTCTCCCTGCGCGGGAACAGACATATTGCTGATAAATTCGTAGACATTCGTGAGATTTTGGTATTCGGGGCGGTCTTTGTTATCGTAGACAACTGCCAGAATGGACGCAACGATGATAGCCATTTCTCCGTTGGTCCAGATAGGCTCGCCCTTTTCGCTTTTTTCTACAAGAATGTTCACCATATCCCATGCCTTTTCGCTTGCTGTGTTTATCTCACCTCTGTTTACCGCGTCGATTATGGGCTGCAAAGGATTGTAGCACATAGATTTCCGCGGCGAATTAAAGTCGATAACGCAAACGGTATAACCGAGCGTTTCAAGGAAGGTGTGCATATAGTGGTAAAGCTCGCCTTTCGGGTCGGAAACCACAATACCTTCACCGGCAAGAGCCAACGCACACAATGTTTGAAGGACAAGCGTTCGTGTTTTGCCGCAGCCGGTTGAACCGATAGTCATTGTGTGAACGTCATCGGTGATACAGCTTATCTGCTCCTTGATTGCTGTTGCATTTCTACCGAGGACTATCCCCGCCTCATCAAAGACATTGCCTTTTATGCCTATGGGCTTTGCATGGTAATACTGTCCGTTGTCAACAGCTTCAGCTCGCCGCAAACCTTCCGCAAGCAGCCGCTTTATTTTATCGTCTGCAAGAAACAACACAACGGCGGGAAATATTCTTGCTTTTTCATCATCGGGCATAAACCACGCAGAACCATGCTGCTTTTGTCCGTAGGGTTTTGGTATCTCAATTTTCGGAGTGACTTGATACATTTCCGCTTGATAGGGTTTGAGGGAGCTAAAAAAGTAGACAAAGCAGACTAACGCCGCCATAGTTTCAAATATCCAGAACAGCTTGCGCGGCTGTTCGGCGGAGAACGCTCCGTCTATCAGCGAAAATATATTGAGGTAGTTCCTCTCTGAAAGGCTCCGGTGAGTGAATGAGTCGTTGATAAGATTTGCAAGGAACAGTGCGGCGAATGTGCCGATAATCACAAACAGGCAGCATAGGAACAGCTTGTGAGAATTGTCCTTTATCAACCGTTTCAACGTACTTTTTAACCGCTGTGGAAACTTGGGGACACGCTGATTAAAGCGAAGCGTACCAAATTCAGCCGCGCGAGTATGCGGGTTTGAGCGTGGCGAATTTGGTTTAATCAGCGTTTCCTCGGCAATATCCTCGCGGCAGTTTCTTGTGTTTCGTTTCATAATTCAGCTTCTTCTGTAACGGTTTCCTCTGTCACAACGGTTTCCTTAACGACGGTCTGATTACGCTGTTCATCAACAAATTGGGTTAGCTTACCGACAGCGTTATTGCAGATAAGCGCCTCGTTCATGGAAACGTCATCGCTCTTGTAATCTTCGAGCAGCTTTATTTCGCCGTTACTGCGCTTGACGATGTCTACTGCGCCAACACCGAACCGTCCCCCATAAAGGTGAGCAGCGTCCTTGTGTACGGTGTAATCAACACCGAGCAGAATGAGTATGTGTTCGGGGCTGTGGGCATTTCTCTCCTTGAAAAGTTCCATCGCCTCATCAAGCGACAGTTTTCCGGCGAACGGCTCATAGATTGTTGAGGGTGTCCCACCCGGTTCGTGACTTAACACATAGAATGAAAAATCGCATATCTTTCCTGTTGTAACTGCCATTTTGTTTTCCTCCATAAACAGAAAAAGGCACGATTCTTTCTCAAAAATCGTGCCTATAAAAATAGGGCGTAAGTATGCTATACAAACGCCCTTAGTTATTCAGTTGTAAGTTCCCTAATAATTCGGTGCTATTACAGTTCTTCTTCGTCCTCGGAGTGTTCGCAGGACTCAAAGAAATTCTGCTCGGCAAATCTTCCCTGAAGTTCACTGAGCCACTCAGGAGCATAGTCGCCTATTCGCTTTATTTCTCCGTTCAGATATTCCGCTACGCAGACAAAGCCGTTTTCATTGTCATAAAACTGCGCCGAGTCGCAATACGGAAGAATTTTAAGGAGATCGTCAAAGCGGTGAGAAAACCTGCGGATAACGTCCTCGGTGGGAATATCGTGTCCGCCTTTCTGCACACGGTTGGCGATGCGGCGAACACTTTCATCTGCGCTTTCAACCGCAACATAGTATAAACGGATACGGTAATTCAGCTCTCTTGCGGTCTTTATGGTACGCAGCGTTCTGTAACCCGAAAGAGTGGTTTCCTGTGTGAAATTCAGACCGTTTTCAAGGCACATATTTATGCGGCGAACAGCCTCTCTTGCACCATCTATCTTGTTGCCGTTTTTTTGACGGGTTATGCTGTCTGTATCTATAATACTGCCGAGAGAGTCGGTATCTCTTGCGAGAACACCCGTTAAGCTGCTTTTTCCGACTCCGTTAACGCCGGCGATAATGGTATATGTTTTCATCGACGATCACCTTCCTTATGATTTAGTATAACACATTCGGCGGAGATAGTCAAGCCGATTACGGCAGAACGGGTGCTATATGCCAATCGTCATAGACATTTCCTTTTATCCGTATGCTGTCATCGACAAGCCGTATTGACAACTGACCGGCAGGACACCACACATCAAACACCTCAGCATATACACGGTATGGTGTGTTGTCGGGATACCATATCGGTGTAAAATGTGTGCGGTCATTGTAAGTGCTGTAAGGATTGACCTTGAACTGATATTCGCTGCCGACTTTTTCAAGCAGGCGGTTGTATTTTGCGGTACTCTGCCTGTTGAAATTGAATTCGGGGAATAGGACATTAACCTTCTGAGCGTTGGTGCAATAGCTTGTATCGCCGTCAATATCCGTGGTAACGGATATGTTTATCCCGTAGCCGGATTTCATTTTCCAAGCGCCGTCGCTGCCTGTCGCTGTGTAGCAATACGGAGATGGAGATACTGTCATATCTGCGGAGAGCCGCACGGTGTATGTTACCTCGTAAGCTCCGTCAATATAAACTGCCCTCTGTATTTTTTTCTCACGCCATCGCCCGGTGGCTGTCTGATATTCGTAATAGCAGCCGTAATAATCATAGCTGCCGGTTGAGGTAGACCAGCTATCCTGCCCCCAATCATATACCCACTCTGTCCATGAAAGTTCGGTTATATCTTCTTTCGGAGCATAAGAGGATATGTTCTTCTCAATTGAGCTTGTGCCGTAATTCTTCCACCAAGAGGGACGTGTGTCTGTAACCTTTGGGTCGGGCGGCGTCTTTTCTTCAACCTTTGCTATCTTCGCATTTATGACAATGCTGCTTACGGTCTGTTTATCCTTGTCTTTGAAAGCGCCGTCGGGCGAGGTTATCGTGATGATAACGTCCTGCGCCGTTGTGGGAGTATGCCACTTGAAATAGCCCATAGCTTCCTCATGCGAGGGACAGCTTACATTGACAGTACCGGACGCGAGGGTTCTGCCGGCTGTGCTTTTGACAGAGTAGTTTACCCGTGCGCCTGTTCCCACGGTATCTCCGTCCTTAACGCGCTTTACCAGCTTGTACTTGTCGTTTACCTCGTCCCATTCATACACCGAAACAGAGCTTGTAGGCTTCATATAAGTATCGGTATAGGGTGAGCCATATTCTCCGTCGCCGAGATAGGTCGCTTTGCTGGATATAAGCGGGAGATTACCGTCGCTGTCGTAGATGGAGAATTTATAACCGTAGTAGTCCTTGTCCTTATTATTATAGAAAGTAAACGAGGTATAGACATAGGTGTCCGTATGGTACTCGGCAATTTCTTCTCCATCGGGCAAATCTTCTTCGGGCGGCGGTTCTGCACCGATAATTCCTATACCCATACACCTTATGATACATTCATCGGAATTGTACTTGCTGTTCCCGTTGTAATAATCATTATCCGAGGGTGAATAAACAGATACACCGAGGTCTGTTGCCTGCAAAAATGCGGCTCTCGGCAGTTCCGAGTGCGTGAGCGTTCCGACTAATGCGCGGAGGTTGTTCGTGCTATTCCAAGCTGCCGAGTATGTGACTTTATCGTAGTGGTTAAGCAGCGCACACTCCGTTGCGGTAAGCGCCCAGTTCAGACCGTCATATCGAAAATACGCAATAGGCTCAAAGGCTATCTTGTACTTTCCGTCCGCAAAGTCCTCATATTTCAGCCGTGGAAAGAGTGTCTGCAAGCAGTTTTCCACAAATGCTCTGTCGCCGAGAAAGCTCTTGATAGCCTCATAATTTGAGGTATTGCTTTCGGATATAATATCAATGCTTGATAGGCTTTCCACATACTCGGCATGGTATCCGGAAAGTGAGATCCGTGAAATAACCGTCTGCCGATATTTCGCAATAGAGGTACTGTCAAGTGCGCTGTATGTGTTTCCGACATAAGAGGACGAAAGCCAAGTCGTTTTAGGTATAAGCTCCGTTCCGTCAGCAAAGTAACATATTTCCGATGCTGCGGCAATAGTTGGCTCGCCTGTTATATCCAGCGTGTTGAACACCTTTGTTTCGTCCTCTGCGTCGTATATCGTTATGCGTAAGCCTTCAAGGTCGTAACCATATCCGTCCCACACATTACCGCCGCTGTCCGTTTGTATAGCCCAGCCGTTATTATCGGTGCCGGGCTTAAACCCAGAGCCGTCATCATTACCAAAATTCACGTCCGCAAATGCGCTGCTCGTAAAAAGGAACGTAACGGCAAGGGACAACAGAACAGCAATAATTCTTTTCTGTTTCATATTTTATCCTTTCGCAAAAGCAAAGGCGCACATTTCTGTACGCCTTGCTGTATATTTTGAGGAAATTCTCAATCCGTCCATTTCTCGCCGCTTAATTCAAAGTCGGGAATTTCATCAACAATTACCGGACCAGACTCGCACCAGATTTGGAAGATACCATTGTATATCCATTTTGTTCCGTTGCTGTCCGTGTAGGTATCGCCGCTGTTCGGGTTCTTCGGAAAGCCGTTCTCGTCGGTAGGTTTTTCAACAGGCTCGTCACGCTGGGTATTGTCTGTTGTGGTCGCCGTGCTGGTGTGTTCGGGAGCTGCTGTTACTTTCGGGAGGTCGGTGCGGACAGGCTCTTCGGGAGTGTTATCTGTCGGCTTGCTTGTGACTATGGTCACGGCGGGTTTCGTTGTATCGGCAGGCTTAGTGGTGCTTGCGGGAGTGGTCGCCGTATCTGCGGGTCTTTCAGTTGTGGTGGGGCTATCGGGTGCCGGAGCGGGTTCGGCGGTTTCCTCAACCGAGATAGGCTCGCCCTCGCTGCTGTGGCTGCTTATCGTTACCGCAGGGGTATCTTCGGGTTCGGTTATTGCGTGAATTATTTCGGAGGTCTGCATGAGTTTGTCATTGAGCAGATCAGCGTCACTCCTGCGGTTAAGTATCATTATTGTTGCCGCGGCTGCGATTGAAAGATCTGCTGTTATCGCGATGATTATTTTTGTTGTCTTTGTCATAGTGTGTTCCTCCTTGTCGGATATATAGTTTTCCTGTCAATAATATCATACCATATATTTACAGTTTTGTCAATTAGTTTACACACAAAATTATTCACAAACATTTGCAAATAACCCTGTGCAGATCGCCTAAAAAGCGGAGAAATGTCCAACCGAGAAATAAGCCGTAGGCGTTTCCGGTACATTTCTATATCGAAAGCTCGTCCTCAAGTTCGTCCTCGTCCTCAAGTTCATCATCTTCCTCAATGTCAAGTTCGTCTGTCTGAGCGAGTTCGCTTTCGGAGTTAAGGCGGCGGACGAGGTCGGAAAAGCTGTCAAGGTAGTGCTGAAAATGTTCGTAGCGGCGCATAGTGATAAGGTCATCATTCTCAATCGCCGAACGGAGGTTCTCTGCGTAACCTATAACAGCCGGAACACAAAGCCGTTTCATTTGCTTGTCTGAAAGGCTTTCAGCCTGCTGACGAATGAATATCAAGTTTTCATCAGCGTCGATTATCCCCATTGCTATCGCAGCATTCTTTCGTATCTCGTCCTTGCGGGCGATATAGTCGCTTGGAACAATGGGCGGCAGTTCACGCTGACAAATTTCATCGAACATGAATAAAGGAGTTTCTTCCTCAATCATCTGCTTTTCATAGATAATATGGTTGCGGACGAGGTTCAAATTAACGCCATCAGCGTAAAAAGGGTCGGAGCTGCCGTATTTATAGATATGCTCCCAGCGTTCATATTCGTTTTCAAGGTTTTTAAGTCTGTCCATACGCACCTCGCTTTCATTCGGAGAAATGTCCCTCTGCTACCCATTTCTCAGTTAAGGTTCCGGTTCTGCCTCACTCTCATCATTCTCCAAAGACTCATACCATTCGGGAGAATAACCGAGTATCTCTGCTGCAAGCTGGCAAGATTCAACCGTCTGACATTGCGGAATATAGGTTTCGACTTTTTCACCGTTTTTATAGGTTGCCGTGCCAACATTGTAGCCGAAATCTTCATCAGCCCACCTGTGTTCAAAGGACAGCGACGGAAATAACGACGAGAGCCTATCAATAATCGCTTCTGGTCTTGTCAAGGCTGTTTTGAAAACAAGCGTGTTATTCTCAAACGGCTCGGCAGAAATACTATTACTACCTATGTACCAATTCTGCAAGCACCACTCATACTTAATAGGTGCGCCGTAATTAAGAATGTTGTGTGCAACCCGCTGTCCTCTCTCCGCAGATTCTTTCTCAACGATATGGCTGTCGCCCGAAATACTGATTTGTCGGAAATCGGAATAGTACGATTTAAGTGCTGCAATAAGTTCCTTATATTCATTTACAGGGAGTTTTGCGATACCTTCAACCGTTTCTTCGTTCATAGGATTAACAGCAGAGAGGTAGTTTGATAGGTTTTCAATGCGATTATATTCAGGAGGTATATCAATTTCCTTTGGCATAGGGATAATCTTGTCAAAGTCAAGCAGTGGGTTTCCTTGCTCATCTTTTGTTGTGACGGTATCAAGTAATCTGCGTATCTCCGTTTCTTCTCCGTCAATCACAAGGCGATTTGTAATATGATTTGGCATTTTCTTATCCTTTCCACAGAAATGTCCCTCTGCTACCCATTTCTCCGAGAGCAGAAGAAATGTCCCTCTGCTACTCATTTCTCCGAGAGCAGAAGAAATGTCCCTCTGCTACCCATTTCTCCGAGAGCAGAAGAAATGTCCATCTGCTACCCATTTCTCTGAGGGCAGAAGGAATGTCCATCTGCTACCCATTTCTCAAACCTCGTCATCGAAATTGCTGGCGTTATAGGCTCGGTTGAGTTCCTCCCGCGCCTCCTGCCGATATTCTTCTTCCGGCTTTACCTTTTCCTTTAGGTATTGCGCCGCAAATTTTTTGGCAGTAGCAAGAATGTTTTCGTGAGAACGCCCGTCGGTGTAGTTTTCGGTGAGCATACCAATTACCGTTGCGAATGAGATTGCCGACGTTCTTCCGGCTCTGGCGCATATCGGTATAACGCGGTGTTCGATTATGCCCTCTATCTTTTTCAGATATGGAGCTATGCAAATATCAAGCTCCTCACGAATATACTGACGGATCATGTTCTCATTGGCTCTTGCCGCGTCCGTGTCAAGGCTGCTGTCAATAAGCAGCCGTACAGCGTTTGAAAAGTTGGTGTTGTGTTTCGCCGCGTACTTGTCAATAGCCTCTATCATTTCCTCCGTCATAGCTATCGGTTTCTGTTGGAGTCGCCTGCTCATAGGATAACCTCCTTTCTGTACTGTAAATATTTAGGAGAAATGCTAAAGAAATTCTCATAACGCTAGTGAAATTCCTTGCAACGCCTTTGGCGGTGCGGTGTGAGGTAGAGGAACGAAGTTCCTCTATTCCTGCCCTACGGAGTTGGGGCGCTTTCCCCCCGCGGTGTTGAAAGGCGGTGGAATGTTGAAAAATAATCACATTTGCATTTCATTAGCCTGTTGCTCCATTTCTGACTCCGCCTCGTCTATTTCTTCCGCTGTCATCTTGAGAAAATCAAGGAGAGGGGTATTCAGACGGCGGTAGTGCTGCAAGTCCTCGTTCCAGTCCTTTGTTATCGGACTTATAGTTCGCAGCTTGAGCTGTCTGTCGGGAAAGTCATTCTGTATCTTGCTGATAAGATGAGCTGCCGCCTCTCTGCCTGCCTTGTCATTGTCAAGACCGATATAAACATGGTTTATTTCGGGGTGATTACAGAGGTATTTGTAAGCTGCCATGTAATTCTCGCAGCCGTTAAGACTCAGGCGGTGTTCCGCTTTCCAGTTCTTGCCGAGCAGCGTCTGAAAGGTTGCGTGAGAGAGAGCGTCGATAGGGCTTTCAAATATGCGGAGTACGTCATTTGTTCCGCGCACCGCAAAAGGGCAGGTCTTGTCGCCGCCTGCTGCCTCACCGCGAAACTGCACATAAGATGATGTACCGCGGAAAGCGCAGCTCCTAATGACACCTTCTTCGTCCGTTCCAAAGAACAGGCAGTTATGGTGAGCATTGTCCTCCGCAATGAGCTGCTGTTCTATCATCGAAAAGACAATGTTCTTATCAATGCCGCGCGTCCGTATGAGATAGGCGCACACTCTGGACGGCTTTATATCGTGCGGCGGGACAACAAATTCTGAATTCGGTTTCGTTACACGGTTCAAGTTCTTCCGCACGGAGGTTTCCGGTTGTACAAGATATACGCCGTGGAGTACACGGTTGGCGATAAAATCGAGTGCGTCATCACGGCTGCAACCGAGAGTGTCCGCCACAAGGTCGGCGGGAAAACCTTTTGCACCATCGGAATGGCGATACCAGTTGTTTTTTTCGGGGAAAATGTAAAGACCGCCGCTGTCCTTGATATGTACTGCTTTTGCATTGCTGCGCTTGCTCTCGTCAATAACCAGTCCCAGCGCCTCTGCGACAAGCAGGCAGCTTGCATTGGTTATCTTAAAGTAATCATCTCTCGTATATCTTCCCATTGTGTACCTCACTTTCATTCGGAGAAATGTCCCTCTGCTACCCGTTTTTCATAGGAGTATCTGATACCGGAAAGAACAAAGCAAACACATGGAAGTGCGCAGCCATTCCCCCAAATCATGTATTCTGCCGCATCGGGGTGCGGTGAGCTTAACCACTTTGCTATCTGTTTGCGCGTCTTTTCTTTTTTCAGCCCTTTTATCTTTCCATACTCGCTGAAAACCTTGCTCCAATAATCAATATCTGCCTCGGTAGGGTTTGCTATTTCAACGTCGCGACACCAACAATCGGGAAAACCCTGCAAGCGGGCACACTCGGTTGGCGTGAGATACCTTACGGCTATTCTGCCCTCGCATTCCTTATTAACGATAGGAGCAGACTTGTAATCGGACGCTGCAAGCGTTCCTGCAAGCTCTTTGTCGGCGGTGCGATAGGAACGGCTGGCACAATAAGAGGGGACGATAATTGCGTTCTGCTTTCCTGGGCTACCTCCGTTCACGAGAGTGTTGGATATTCCGTCGGAGCGCAGGCAGACTCCGTGAGCCTGCATATATGGGTAAAAGTTGCACGGTTCCGGTGCGAATAAGGTCTGATCCACATTTGTGGAAAGAGTCGCTGACAGATTATCCTGTAACAATGCACCCTTGCCGCCGCCTTCTGCTCCGCAGCGTATTTTCAAGGTTTTCGGGGTTTCCACTACAAACGGACAGTTATTGCCGCCCATACCGTAGGTTGCGGATACTGCGTTAGCTGTTTCAAGCGGTCCGGTGTAACGACAGGTCTGACTATGATTGTCAAAACACTTTAGGTCAACCCTGCCTGTTTTTTCAGAGCTTCCAGCAGAACAGAGGGTAAACCCTTTCCGCGCTTCATAGAACGCTTGATTATACCCAGACACGCTTTCGGACTCAAATAGTATTTTGCCGGCACTTTCTCCTCCAAAATCTGCGACAAGGTAGATTCGACGACGACGCTGGGCGACTCCCCAGTATTGTGCGTTAAGCAATCGCCAGGCGACAGAATAATTATCTCCCACGATTTCTCCGCTGCCGAGCCACTTGTTGTTTTTCGGCATAGGTATTGATACCTCATCGGTTTCTTTGATGGAGCAGATTGCTGTGAGGACGGAGCGAAAATCCTTTCCTCGGTTGCTGCTGAATGCTCCTGCGACGTTTTCCCAGACGATATATCTCGGATATTTGCCATGCGTTGCACACCTCATTTCCTTTATCACACGGATTGCCTCAAAAAACAAGTTAGAGCGCGAACCGTCAAGACCGGCTCTTTTCCCAGCTATTGACATATCTTGGCAGGGTGAGCCAAATGTGATTATATCCACGGGCGGTATTTCCGCTCCGTTCATGCTGCAAATGTTACCGAGGTGCTGCACCTCCGGCATTCGCGTTTTAGTAACAAGTATCGGAAATGGTTCTACCTCCGATGCCCATATAGGCTTTATCCCGACAAGCATACCGCCAAACGGAAAGCTGCCGCTTCCGTCAAACAGGCTGCCTAGCGTAAGTTGTTCGTTCATATCCTTTCCTTTCTTTCAGAGAAATGTCCCTCTGCTACCCATTTCTCACGCAGGAGCGGTGGTTATCACGGAGAAATGTCCATCTGCTACCCATTTCCTGCGCGGGGGCGGTGGTTATCACGGAGAAATGTCCCTTTGCTACCCATTTCCTCGATGAAAGCGCGTAGCTGCGGAGGGACTTGTTCTGATTTAATCTTCTGAAAAAGAGGATCGGTTCAAGAGGGTTCCAGTTCCTCATCTTCGGCTGCCGGAGTATGTTCGCGGAAATCATCAAGGGTCATTGTATAGCCGCCGAAATTGGTGTCATCTTCGCCGAGAACAACACCTTCCTCTGCTCCCTGTATAGGGTATCTGGTAATGACCGTTCCAAAGTGATTGACGGTAATGGTGTTCCTGACCTCGTTTGCGATACCGTCGTTATCGTCGCGGAGGTCATAGGCATAAAGACCGTCGGGAACAGTGCTGCGGTCAATGCGGTAGTTGCTGAAAAGCGCGTCCTGTCCGAGTATCTCAAAAGCCTCATAATCTCCGTCGTAAGCATTTACAGGTTTCATTGTGATGTCCTTTCCGAGAAATGT
>JBJESC010000075.1:0-4707 GCA_051882615.1 Oscillospiraceae bacterium | reverse complement strand
GCTTGCATATTTTCCGCCATATTGCACAAAGACTCCTTGACGGGCGTCAGCCCGCCTGCGTCGCCTTTATGCAATCTGACGAAAAATCTGACGGCGCAATTGAACGGTAATAATTATGCGGTGTTGCCTTAATGAATAAGAAACCGCCCCGAATACTCGGAGCGGAGAGCCTTATCTGCAATAGAGGTTGAATTTTTCGGGGATAGTCGGGTCAGTTTTCAGCATATAAAGCATTCTTCTAGCTGTTCCGGACGGAGTGTTTGTGCCGCTTTCCCAAGCCTCTACGGTCTTTACGGAAACGCCCATGACAGCAGCAAAAATAACCTGCGTCATGTTTAGGGAGTTTCTTATGCTCTTTACCTCGTCGGAATCAATGTCGGGAATAGGAGCAACGGAAATCGTTGCAGTACGAGCCTTGACATTGCCTTTTTCGTACTCAACAGCTTCATTAAGACCCTGCATAATGCTTTCATAAACACTCATGGATCATTCTCCTTTCAACTGTTTGTCCAGGAACTCAATCACTCGTTTGATATTGTTCCTTTCGGCTTGTGATAGATTTTCCTTTTCGTTCTTTTGATAAACGGTTATTAGGTAGATTTTCTCATAGACAACAAAATCAACATAGGCAACTCGTGCGCTGCCGCTTTTTCCTCTGTTTTCGAAGGCAAAGCGCAGCTTTCGCAGCCCACCGGTACCTTGAATTACATCGCCTTTTTGTGGGTTTTCAAGCAATTCAAGCTGCAATCTGTTTAAATCCTTGTCTGTAAGCCCAAGATTTGCCCATTGCTTATCAAATTCGGGGAGCATAACAAATGTTCTTGTCAATAGCATTCCCTCCTTTGATATTATTATACCCTATTTAATAGGGTTTGTCAAGAGGTTCTAAAATAATTATATGGAGGTGCAGAGCCAATGGTGAATAAATTTCACCTAATACATATCAAGCCTTTAGTTGCTGTTATCGGAATTGAGAAGGAGAACACCAATGAGCCAAAATAAACCAACCCTTATATCACTGAATGTTGCAGACCGAACGGAATACATAGTCTGCCCGCCTTCAATCTCACCGGAAAATGTGGTGCGGCTAATCGACGAATACAGTAAGCTGGAGAGCTTTTGCGAAGCGGAGCAGCTCTTTCTCATGGATATTGAGAAGATGGGCGCACACACATCGTATGATGACTACACCGCCGCCAAGAACGCTGAAAACTACCTTGCTTTCGAGGTTGATTTTCTGTTCCGTAGAATTACTGCCGCCGATAGCACATCTAACGAGATACAGACGCACTCATTTTCGTTCAATTACATAGATTTGTTTATCCGCACGAATATGGGCAGAGAAACAACGCCCGACGGCGCAAGCATGGGCAGCATAATGCTTTTTAACGAACCCGAACTTGAATACCGAGAGGTTTTCTTTATCGACTATGAAAAGGACGAGGTACGCTGGATGTACTACAATCCCGACAGCACCTCAAACGGTCAGGTAGTGACTAATCATCTGAATTTTGAGGATATTGTGGATATTGCTAAGACCTATTCAAGAGATTATGATTTTTTCAATCACCTTCAGAGCAGCTGCCGCCAATACCTTGCTGATCGCGGAACAGAATGTTTTGAGGCGGCGGTAAATGATTTTCTCAAACCCGCCGCCGTGTGCGTTGCAGACGAATATGCGATGAAACTGCTCACAAAAGCAGCCCAGCGCGGACTCGGACTTGATAAAACCACCTGGGACTTTACCAATGACCGCCGCATAATGAGAGATTTTCTGCGTAAAGACCGCAGGGAATTTCTTCAGCTGCACTCTTATCTCAACGAACAGGACTACACCGCGGCACTGGTAAACACTCTAAATATTACCCATCCCATCACATTCACACGCCTTGAATTGTCACAGGGGAATGAAACAGAGGTATTCTTTGAGGGCAGCTATTGCAACTGTGAGGAATATCTCAAAAACAGCGACAGCGCTGATGAATTCATCTACTGCCACAATCAGAGCGACACGGTTGACGTGGAGTATGAATACTACCATTTTGCTCCGACCGGTATCACGGGCGAAACCGAAAATGCCACCGCAGAGCAGCTTGAACATATTCCTCATTTCTGGGACGAGATAGAGAAGGTGGGCGAGCTTACTCCGCTTGAAAGCGGCAGTTTTTCTGTTGAACGCTCCTTATTTCTCGGTTTAGACGACGAAAGCTACTGCGATGATGAAGATGATTACGATTGGGAGGACAACGAATTACTATGACATACAGCGTTTCTAAGGTGATTTCTCTCATAAATCGCATGATTGCCGAAAAAGGAACGAAAGATTTTCCTGCGGAGTTTTACGAAGGCACAAACACATACGATTTTGTTAAGCATTGCACCAGAGATAACAGGCTTGACAGAGAGCTTGTAAACACATATCACCCATATTTTCAGAAAGATTGTTTATACAACATTCTTGTCCAATGGTGCGATATGGGGAATGAAACCGCGAACGATCTTCTGAACGAAAACAACCGCACTACCAACACTATTACTCTCATTTCGTTGATCGAGAACGGAAAAAAGTTGTATTTCCGCTGTGATGAACTGGACACGGCTGATGCGCTTATGCTGTTTCATACCAACAGCCTTGCTGAAACATTATCCAAATCGGCGCTGTTTATCCCTCAAACAGATTATATCGACAATATGATAAGCTCTGAAAATGTGCTTGAAATTGAGTTTAATTCGGACAGGCGTTCTGTGGCTGTTATGAATTATTTCAGCGGCGGCGAGGTGAAAGAGCAGCGAACATCATTCCCCTTTGACCGTATTCCCGCTGCCTATGACCATTACATCAACACCCGATATGAACCTATCAGCATAAACGGCGAGAGCGTTATTCTTCCGGACGGACTTGAAGGCGAATGGAGAGTAGTTGACGGAAGGCAGCTCCTTTCCGATAATCCGCAGTACCTTGTGGAGAGCGTAAATTACGGGCTTTCGCCCGACGTGAAATATGCCATTGTTGACGGAAACGGTCAGCTTATTATGGATAATGTGGAAAGTATTGACGCAGCTCTAGGGCGAACCACAGAAAGCAATCCCGTTCGTATCAAGACTAGACTTGCCGGCGAGCTATGGAGAGAGAACAAAGGCTCTGTCTTTATAGGTGATTATAACCCCGCAGACGTTCTTGATTTATGCAGCTCACCGGATTATACGCTTAAAGCATATCCGTCAGCAATATGGGCGCACTTATCCATGCAGAACGAGCAGACCGATGAAAACGAGATTGAACCTTAATTCAGAAAGGAACAAAGCCTATGCAGATAGCAATTTCCCTTATTGTGCTTGCGCTTTGCGGCGGCTTTCTCTGGTGGTTTCGCAAAAACGAAACTGCCAGAAAAACAAAGTCGAATGATGAAGAAGAAAGGGAGAAAGCCGCAAAAGCAACCGCGCAGGAGTTTATAAATGCCCGAACACTAGGCGAAAAATGCCTTTACACTATTGACGATATGATAATCGCAGCCGTACAGATCGAAGGTTTGTCAATCGAGCTGTTTTCAAATGCGGAACAGGAGGTTATAAAGCGAAACCTCTCCTCTCGCTTGTCCTCTGTAAAATACCCATACAAGTATATCGCGGTATCCCGTCCTGTTGATATATCCCGCGCCCTCCGCGATTATGAACAGCTAAAAAACGATGCTACCGGTGGAAGGCGAAAGCTGATAAAAGCAGAAATGGACGAGCTTGCGGGAATGGTAATGTCCGGTGAAACGCTGGAACGTCAGTATTACATCATCATCTGGGAAAGCACCAAGCGCGAGGACGAGCGCGGTATCGTTGCAAGAGCCGAGGAACTTGCAAAGATATATAACGAAAACCGCATTAAAGCAAGCGTTGTTGACAGCCGCGGTCTAGTCCGTCTTTGCAACCTTGTGAACATTCCCGCTTATGCTCACCTTGAAAACACCGACGTTGATGAGAAGATTTCCGTACTGAAAGCAAGATGAAAGGACACCCTATGAAACAGAACGAATTTGAAGAATTACAGATTAACACCGCTTTGCAGGCGGCGATAACACCTGTTGGTCTGGAATTTAACCGCAACGATTTTATGCTCGGCGAGTATTTCTGCCGTGTCTATACGGTTATCAGCTATCCGTCCAATCCCGAATATGGTTGGTACTCAAAGCTCACCAATCTTCCCGGTACCATCGTTGCTATAAACTACGAACCAATCGACAACGGCTTACTGCTTGCCAACATGGCAAAGAACATAACCACCCAGCGCGGTATTCAGTTATCAACGAAAGACTCCCTTGAACGCCAGAGAGCCGAAAAGTCCGCTGATGACCAGGAAAACGCCATGCGGCAGATGGATCAGAACAACGAAACAATGGGCGTGTGGAATACCACCATTATGGTTATCTCAAATGACGAGGACGATTTCCAGGAACGTTGTCAGCGAGTAGTGTCCCTTGCGAACACCGTGGGCTGCCGCCTGCGTGTGCTTGCTAATTTGCAGAAAGAGGGCTATCAGCATATCAGCCCCACCTATCCGCAGAACAAGGAAATAAACGATATTTCCCGTCGTGCGTTTCCGCTTTCCACCTTTGTCGGCGGTTTTCCATTTGCTGCGTCCGGCTTTAACGACGGCAGCGGCTACTATCTCGGAAAGGACAGCGGCGGCGGTATAATTCTTTTAGACCTTTGGAAGCG